>DATGEL010000005.1 GCA_035310145.1 Dehalococcoidia bacterium | reverse complement strand
CAGGTCGGCTTCCCCCGTCAACAGCGCCATGCGGACGCGCAGCGGGCCGATGATGCCCCAGTCCTCCGCCAGCAGGGCTCGCTGGCCGGCGAGCGCCGCGGCTACGGCGTCGGAGGCGCGCACGAAGACGCAGAAGAGGCTGTCGCCTTCGCCGCGCGGGCGCACGACGATGCCCTCGTGCCGTTCGAAGACCTGCGTGAGCAGCGCATCGTGGCGGGCCATGACGCCGCGCATCGCCTGCGGATGCTCCTCCCACAGGCGCGTGCTGCCCTCCACATCCGTGAACAGGAAGGTCAGCGTGCCCGCCGGCAGCGTTGGGCCGGTCCAGCCAGTCATGGCCCCTAGCATACGCGTCCGAACCGGCGGCTGCCGGCGGCGGGGCAATCTGCTTTGTCGGGCAGTTGACATCCCGCCTGTCGGCGGTGGGTCAGCCGGGGCGGTTCGCCGGCGATACCGTGAATGCCGAGAGAACGGCTGCGAGTCGTCAGATCGACCGGCCGCTGAGTCCACGGAGGATCGGCATGACGGACGAGCAGTACTACCGGATGCGGAACGAGGAAGGCGACGTGCGGACGTTGGCGGACCCGCCGGCGCTGCTTTCGGTGCTGCGCCGCGGGCGGCGGTGGCTGCTAGACGCGCGTGCACGCCGGCTTGCGCGGCGCGCCAGCGGTCGCGGTCGCTCCGATGTCAGCGGCGCTCCGGGCAGTGGCGCCCCGGCGGCGTGAGACACACCAACACTGCCCGCTTTAGCGTTTCACCGCACCCGAGCCATTTTTGGCTCGGGCGCGGCGCTTGCTTTTCCTGGGAACGGCGGGCTTCGAAGACGCGCGGCCCAGCAAAACTCAGCGCCCGGTCCAGTTGGCGGGGCGCTTTTCGGCGAAGGCGCGCGGACCTTCTTTGGCGTCCTCTGTTTGGCGCAGCGCCTGCTGGATCGCGGATTCGAGGCGCAGTCCGTCGCTGAGATGCATGTGCTGGCTGCGCACGGCCAGTTCCTTGATCGCCCGCACGGCCAGCGGCGCGTTGGCGACGAGCTTGCGCGCGTAGGCCTCGGCCGTGGACATTAACTCTTCCTTCGGCACCACGCGGTTGACGAGGCCGTATTGCAACGCCTGCTGCGCCGTGAGCTGGTCGCCGATCAGCAGCAGCTCCATGGCGATCGGGTAGGGAAGCTGCCGCAGCGCCCGCTGCGTGCCGCCGTTGCCCGGCAGGATGCCGCGCTTGACCTCGCTGATGCCGAAGGTCGCGTGCTCGGCGGCGATGCGGATGTCCGTGGCGAAGAGCAGGGTCATGCCGCCGGCCAGGCAGTAGCCGTTCACGGCGGCGATCACCGGTTTCCAGACCTCGAGGCCGCGGTTGAGGATCTGGTCGGCCTGCGTCTGCCAGAACTCCCACATCTCCGGCTGGCGCGGGATCGTCTTCTTCAGGTCGGCGCCGGCGGTGAAGGCACGGTCGCCCGCGCCGGTGATCAGGGCGCACCAGATCTCCGGGTTGTCGCGTACCTCGATCCAGGCGTCGGAGAGCGCCTTGTACATCTCCGGGTCCATGGCGTTCATCGCCTCGGGCCGGTTCAGCGTCAGGTAGGCGACGCGGTCGCGGATCGCGAAATCAAGGCCCATCGGTGTGGCTCCCTTCGGTCGCCGAGGGCGCAGGGCGTGGGGCGTGGGGCGTAGGGACTATCCCCTGTTCCCTGTTCCCAGTTGCCTGTTCCCTAAGCCGCGCACGCCGCCGGCGATGACGCGGAAGACGGCAGTCAGCGTGCGGTTGTTTTCGTCTTTCGGCGCGTTGTACGAGGCGATGCCCAGCGCGGCGGCCCTGGGCTGCGCGAGGCAGAGCGCCATCGCCTCGGCCAGCTCGGCGGGGCTGGGACCGCCCGGCACCGGGAAGTTCATCCCCGGCGCCTCGGCCGGGTCGAGTACGTCCAGGTCGATGTGGATGTAGATCGCATCGCACCGCGCCGAGAGGCGTCGCAGCGCCGCCCGCAGCGCCGAGCGATCGCCCTTCAAGTCTGCCGTGGGCACCTGTTCGATGCCGTGCTGCTCGATCAGCTCTTGCTCAAGCGGGTCCACGTCGCGCAGGGCGACCATGACGATGTCGCGCACGTCAAGCGGCGGCTCGACGCCGGCCTGGCCGCGCAGGCGTTGCAGGCAGAGCCCCGCCGCTACAGCCGCCGGCATGCCGCCGAGATAGCCGGAGAGCGTCGTTTCCGGCGTGTTGAAATCGCCGTGGGCGTCGAACCAAACCATGCCGAGCCGGCCAACGCCGGCGCGCTGCAGGCCGGCGAGCATGCCCAGCGAGCCGTTGCAGTCGCCCAGCAGCGCGAGGGGAAAGGCGCGGCGCCCGCGCACGCCGGCGACCGTCTCGGCCAGGTGGGCGCCGCTGAGGCCGACGGCGTGCCAGGCGCCGTATTGCCTGCGCTCGGCCTCGTCCAGCTCGACCACGTGCGGGCCGTCGAGTTGGTAGCCGGCGTCGCGCAGCCAGTGCATGAGGCCGGCGCCAAGCAGCGCCTCCGGTCCGGCGGCAAGGTGCTCGCCGCGGCGGTTCAGGTGCCACGGCAGCGCCACGAGGCCGATCGGCGCGAGCTTCGGCGGCGCCGGTGCGAGGTCAGGCAGCGCAATCGTGGCGGTCACGGCTGTTTCCTCTGGCTCGTCATCCTGCTGCCCGCGCCGGCCGGCACGACAGGCGGTTGGTGAATCGCCCCTGCGCCCTACGCCCTCCTGCCCTAATGCAGCGAGCTGTGCAGCAGGTCGCGGGCCATGATGATGCGCTGCACCTCGCTAGGGCCCTCGCCGATGCGGCGGATGCGCAGCTCGCGGTACCAGCGTTCCAACGGCAGGTCTTTGCTCACCCCCAGGCCGCCGTGGATCTGGATGCAGCGGTCCACGACGCGGCCGGCGCCCTCGGTGCCGACCAGCTTCGCCATCGCCGCCTCGGTGCGGAACGGCTTGCCGCCGTCGGCCTTGCCCGCGGCGGCCAGGCAGAGCCAGCGCGCCGTGGCGATGTCGATCTCGTTATCCACCAGCATCCACTGGATCGCCTGGCGGCTGGCCAGCGGCTCGCCGAAGGTGACGCGCTCTTTCGACCAGGCGACGGCCATGCGCTGCGCCGCCACGCCCACGCCGATGCACTCGGCCGAGTAGGGGATACGGTTGCGCGTCAGCCGGTCGTTGGCGATGGCGAAGCCGCCGCCCTCCTCGCCCAGGATGTTCTTGTGCGGCACGCGCATGTTGTCGAACGATAGCTCGGTCGGCGGGTGCGTCGAACGCAGCACGTGGACGATGCGCCGCACCTGGAAGCCGGGCGTGTCCGTGTCGACGATGAAGCAGGTGATGCCGTTGCGCCCCTTCGAGGCGTCGCTGCGGGCGAAGAGCAGGCCGAAGTCCGAGGTGTCGGCGCCGCTGATCCAGAGCTTGGAGCCGTTGATCACCCACTCATCGCCGTCGCGCACGGCGGTCGTGCGGATGGCGCGGGCCGGGTCGGAGCCGCCGGAGGGCTCGGAGAGGCCGAAGAAGCCGCGCTTCTCGCCGCGCAGCGTGGGATAGAGATATTTCTCCTTCTGCTCCTCGGTGCCGGCGTAGAGCTGCGCCAGCCCGCCCGCGCCGAAGACGCCGTAGCAGGGCGTGTAGAGGCCGGCGCGGTGCTGGCTCATCTCCTCGGCCATCAGCGTGCGGTCGGTCGTGCTCAGGCCGGCGCCCCCCAGCTCGACGGGTACGTCGGGGTTGAAGAAGCCCATCTGCTGGGTCATCGCGATCAGGCGCTGGCGATCGTCGCGGGGCAGCTCGGTGCAGTCCGGGTCCAGCTCGCGCTCGAGCGGCACGATCTGTTCCTGCACGAAGCGCCGCACCGTCTCGACGATCAGGCGTTGCTCGTCGCTCAGCTCCAGGTCCATCGTGTCCTCCGCCGGGGATGAGGCTGTGAGGTGGTCGCGCGGCGCCGGTGAGGCTCAGATCGTCGCCTCTGCGCTCTTCCAGTGGAAGCGGCCCAGCGTGGGCACGAACTCGCCGGGTTGCTCGTTGCCAGGCGGCAGGCGGCCGTGGTCCTCGTTGAAGCGCTGCAGGAGATCGCGGAAGCGCGTCATGTACTGCATGTTCTCTTCGTAGCGGAACCGGCGGCCGCGGGCCGAAGCCACCGCGTTCGCTTTGCCCGCGAACTGGCGCGCCAGCTCGCCGCGGAGGCCGAAGAGGCTCTTGCCGCCGGCCATGCCGATGTAGACGACCTCGCCGTGCTCGTCGGCGATCTCGTAGACGCCGAGCGAGTTGGGGATCGCGCGCTCGAAGGTGCGGCCCGCTTCCCAGCGCCGCCACGGTTTCTGCAGAGGCATACCGCCGACCTCCCGCCCGTTCCGGCCCATCATGGCACGTTCATGGCGCAGGCGCAGCGGGGGCGGGCATGCCGCTTACACCCGTGCCCCCGGCGCCTCCGCGGGCAACTCAGCCGTGATCCCGCCTGCCTGGAGCGCTGCAAAGCTCTCCGCCTTGAGGCCGAGCAGGTCGCCAAGCACGGCGCGGTTCGCGCCGCCGAAGCGCGGCGCCGGCGTGTCGATGCGGCTGCCATGCCGGCCGCGCAGCTTGAAGGCGACGCGCGTATGCGGGAACGGCCGCTCCAGATCGGGATAGTCGATCTGCTGGAACACGTCGCGGAACTGCACATGCTCGTCTTCGAGCAGCTCGCGCACGTTCAGCACGGCGCCGGCCGGCACACCGGCCGCCTGCAGGCGCCGCTGCAACGCGTGCTTGTTCTGCCCGGACGTCCATTCGCCGATCATCGCGTCCAGCGCAGCTTGATTGGCATGCCGCGCCAGCGCCCCGGCAAAGCGAGCATCCGCCGCCAGCTCCGGCCGCCCCATCTCGCGGCAGAGCGCCACGAACTGCGCATCCGTCTCCACCGCGATCGCGATCCAGTCGCCGCCCGGCGCCTGAATCGCCACAGGCGAATCGGATTGCCTCCCGTCGCCCCTATCTCCTCTTTCCTCATTCCTCTTTTCTGCGGCGAAGACGCCGTGCGGCGCCATTGTGGGATGCCGGTTGCCTATCCGCTTCTGCACGCGGCCGTTCATCTGGGCGTCGAGCAGCGCCTCGGCCACCACCTGCAGCTCGCCCTCGATCATCGCGCACTCGACATACTGGCCCTCGCCCGTGCGGCGGCGGTGGCGCACGGCGGCCAGCAGCGAGAGCGCCGCGAGCTGCGCCGCGTTCTGGTCGCAGTAAAAGTTGCCGGGCTTGCTGGGAGGGCCGTCCTCGTAGCCGGTGAGGTGCGACAGGCCGCTCATCGCGTCGATGCCGGGACCGTAGGAGATGCGGTTCTTATACGGCCCGCTCTTGCCGAAGGCGGGCATCGAGACGAGGATGATGTCCGGCCGCACGCGGCAGAGATCGGGATAGTCCAGACCCAGGTTCGCCATCACCCGCGGCGAAAAGTTCTCCAGCACCGCGTCACTGAGCTTCGCCAGCTCCAGGAACAGCGCCCGGCCCTCCGCCCGGCGCAGGTCGAGCACGAGGCTGCGCTTGCTGCGGTTCAGATCGTTGAAGTGTATTACGCGATTCCACGGCTCATCCGCGGCGCCCGGCCTGAGCGGCGCGGCGCCCGGCGGGTTGCGATGCCGTGTGTCGGGACCCTCGATCTTGATCACGTCGGCGCCGAAATCGCCGAGGATGCTGGTTGCCGTCGGGCCGGCGACGGCGTTCGTGAAGTCGAGCACGCGGATGCCCGCCAGCGGCTTCGCCATCGTCAGATCGCCCCCAGGGCCCGCAGTTGCGCCAGTTCGCCGGCTGTGCGCCAGCGGCCCCAGACCGCGGCGTTGTGCTCGCCCAGCAGCGGCGCCCGCGTCACCCGCCAGGGCGTGGCCGAGAGGCGCACGGCCGGCCCCGGCTGGCGCAGCGCGCCCGCGATCGGATGATCGAGCTCGACGAAGGCGCCGCGCGCGGCGTGGTGCGCGTCGGCCAGCACCTCGTCGGGGCGGAAGACCTCGGTGAAGGGCACACGCAGCTCCTGCGCCAGCAGCACGGCTTCCCCACGGTCGTGCCAGGCGAGCCATTCGTCCATCAGGGCGTCGATCTCGTCGGCGTGGGCGGCGGGGGCTTCCAGCAGATCGGGTTCGGCAAGGCGGGGCTGCTCCATCAGCGCGGCCATCAGGTCGGGGTGGCGGATGTTGGTGTGCGCGTGCACGTAGCCGTCGCGGCAGGGGCGCAGCGTGGAGGGATAAAAGTAGCGGGGCGGCAGGCCGATCAGGCGCGTGCCGTTGCGTACACGCACCTCGTCCGTGAGCGCCGCCACCTGCGCCGGGCCGCCGAGCAGGAAAGTCGCCGCCTCCAGCGCCGAGACGTCCACCCAGTCGCCGTGGCCGTCCTGTTCGCGCGCCGTCAGCGCGACGACGGCGCCGAGCGCGCCCTGCAGGCCGGCCTGGAACTCGATCTGCGAGCTGTAGGGCTTCAAGGGCTCGCGCTCGGGGTCACCGGTGATCGACATATAGCCGCTGAGCGCGTGGGCGATCAGCTCGCCGCCGGCGTAGTGCGCGTACGGCCCGTCCTGCCCGAAGGGCGTGATCGAGACGAACACCAGCGCGGGAAAGCGCCCGCTCAGCGCCGCGTAGCCGAGGCCGAGCGCGTCGAGGGCGCCTGGCCGGAAGCCCTCGACCAACACGTCCGTTTCGGCCAGCAGCGCGAGCAGCAGGGCGCGGCCGGACGCATCCTCAAGGTTCAGCGTCACGCCGCGCTTGCCGGTGTTGAGGTGCAGGAAGAGGCCGCTGGCCTCGGCATTGGGCACGTCGCCGGGGAACGGGCCGGCGCGGCGGCAGGCGTCGCCGGCGGGAGGCTCGACTTTGATGACGGCAGCGCCGAGGCCGGCAAGCAGCTTCGTGCAGTAGGCGACGGAGCGGCCCTCGGCCAGCTCCACGACGCGAACGCCGTTCAGGGCAGCCGGCACGCCGTTTGCCTCCTGGGAGAGTAACGGCATAGTAACGCGGCGAATCGCGTCTCTGCACCGTTACTGGATTGCCCGCGTGCTGCCGATACTCTACTTGCAAAATCCTTGCGTGCTGACGCACGGCCTCGTCTGGAGGTTCGCGATGCCCCGCCCGCGCACGATCCTCGCCGTGCTCGCCGTGGTGCTGCTCAGCATCATGGTCGGGCGCATCCGCGGCGCCTCGGTCAACGGGCAGCTCAGCCACGCCAGGGCGACGGTGTCGGTGGACGGCGCGGCGGAGACGATCAGCGTGGCGCTGCCCGCGGAAGCCGTAGAACTGCTGCGCGGTCCGGTGGCGCTCAGCGTGCAGACGGGCCCCGGCCACGTGGTGCAGGTCGCGGGGAACAGCGAAGGCGCCTTTCCACTGGCGATCCAGGTGGAGACCGCGGCTGGGCACGCCGATGAGCTGAGTGTCGCTGCCGACGTGAAGATCGACGAGCCCGTCGAATTCGGCCTGGCGATCGCCGCGCCGGACCAGGCGCCGGTGGCCGTGCACGGCTCCAGCAGCGTGCCGCTGGTGGCGACGTTTGAGCTGCGCGATCTCCCGGTCGTGGCGCAGGCGCCGTAGCGCACCCTACCCGCCCCGCACGGCGCGCAGCTCGCGCCAGGACTGCACACCCTCAGCGACCGGAAATCGCGGCAGGCCGAAATCCTCGCGCACGACGCGCGTGTAGTCGGTTACCGGCACGCGCTGCTTGCCAGCGGGGGTGTAGCGCGTCAGCTCGTCGTCCCGCAGCGAGAGCACCTGGTCCGGCGCGCAGCGGACCAGCGTCAGGCTGTCCACCACCCAGCTCAAGCCCGGCGTGTGGTGCCGTTGATAGGCCGACTCGCGCACGGCCAGGTCAGGCGGGCCGAGGTCGTAGCAGCAGAACGGCTGCCACGCTCCGTCGATGCCGCGGTCCTGCCAGCAGGTTTCTGGTTCGTCGCCTGGGCGGAAGCGGTAGGCAAGGCCGCCGACGCGCACCTCCGTCTCTTCGTGCGCCGGGATCGGCTCGAAGAAGGGCGCGCCGTTGCCGACGTCGACGAGGAAGCGCTCGCCGTCCAGCGCCACCTGCACGCACTGGTGCGAGCCGGCAAAGGAGATCTTGCCCATCACCTGCCGCGCCCGGTAGCCGAGGCCTCCCAGCAAGCGGTTCACCATCAGCGACACGTCGAAGCAGACGCCGCCGAGCTGCTCCTGCTCCCAGGTCGTCAGCAGCGCCTCCGGATCGGGCGGCGGCGCCGGACGGCCGAGATGGGCGCGGCGGCGGCGCAGCGCGGTGGTGTTCGCGAAGGGCACCGCCAGCAGATGGGCGCGCGTCAGCCGTCGCAGGGCGGGAAGCGACGGCGGCTCTTGCGGGACGCCGAGCAGGCGCAGATAGCGCGCGATCCACGCGGGCGACGGGGTGGTTGCGTCCGAGGGCCAGGCAGCGTTCATCGATGGTCGCTCCGTGATGGGCTTGGTCAGGCGCGCCGCGCCGGCGTCGAGCCGAGGTCTTCCAGCGCCGCCCGCGCCGCCGCCTCGCCGGCTTCAATCGCGCCGTTGATGCTGGCGGCGCGGGTATATTCGCCGCCGTGATAGAGGCCGGGTTCACCGCGCACGGGCGGCAGGTGCTCGGCGAAGCCCGCGGGCTGGGGAAACTGGCCGAAGGCGATGCGCGACAAGGAGAGCAAACGCTGGTGCGAGACGGGGTCATTGCCGAACCAGCCGGAAAGCTCCGTGCGGGCCTTCGCCTCAAGGTCGTCATCTGGCTCGTCGCGGTTGCCCAGCATCGTGACCGACAGCAAGTGCTCGCCGGCCGGCGCGTACTGCGGCGCCACATTGCTGATTTGCACCGCCGCGTTGATCGTGCCCTCGGGGTCGGCGTTCAGCAGCAGCCGCGGCTCGTCGGTCAGGGGCTCTGCGCCGGCGAAATACAGGGTGGTGACGCCGTTGCCGGCCGTGGGCAGCGCCGCGCCGGAGAACGCTGCGGCGGTAGGGCTGTCTACGGCCAGAATCACGGCATCCGCGGCATGCGTCTCGCCGCCCGTGCGCACGCCGGCGACTCGCCCGCCCTCTCGCAGCAGGGCCGTGACGGCGGCGCCGAGGCGCATGCTCGCGGGCGGCAGCGGCGCCGCGAGCTGCCGGGCGATCTCACCCATGCCGAGCGCCGGCACGGCGCCGTAGCCTTCGGCCAGCATTTTGAAGGCGAAGCGGAAGGCGTTCGAGCTGGTGTTGAGCGAGTGGTCCAAAAAGATGCCGCCGAAGATGGGGCGAAACACGCGCTCGATCGCCGCTTCGGAGAAGCCGCGCTGGTGCAGGTAGGCGTGAGTGGTGGTGTCGCGATCCGTCCAGATACCCTCGGCGATTCGCAGACGCAGATCGGCGGCCTCCAGGGCGATACGGCCCTTGTCTGCCAGCGAAAGCACGGGCGAGCGCAGCGTTTTCCAGACTTTCGCCGGCACACGAAACGGGTCGGCCAGTTCCTCACGCTCGCCGCCGGGGCCGAAGATGACGGCGCCGGGGCTAAGCGGGCAGAGGCCGAGTTGCTGCAAGTCGAGGTGGCGGCGCACGGCCGGATAGCGGGTGAACAGCATCTGAAAGCCGCGGTCGAGCCGGAAGCCCTCGGGCGTGACATCGGTGCGCACGCGGCCGCCCAGGGCCTGTTCGCGTTCAAGAAGTAGAAACGGGGCACGCTCGCGGAAGAGCACGCGCGCCGCCGTCAAGCCTGCCAGCCCGCCGCCGACGATTACGATCATGGGCTGAGCAAACTCCGTGCGGGCGCTCGGGCGAGGGTCTACAATCGCTCCCGGCGAGGAGCATGATGGCGGCGTATCCGGCGCTGGTGCAACTGATCCGGCTGCTGGGGCGCGCCGACGCGCTTGCCGCGCTCGGCGTGGAAAGCGAACCCGATCCTGCCACCCTGAGCGCGACGCAGCGCGAAACCCTGGCGGCGCTGGTAGACGGCGCGCTGGAGAACATCGCCGCGGAGCTGGCGGGCGAGGCCGCGAGCAACGATGACGTCACCGACCGGGCGGCTGGCCTCGCCTTCATCGATGACCGGATCGCGGCCTTCGCCGACCTGCTCAGCGCCGAACAGGGCGCCCGCCTGCACGATGAAGCGGCGCGGCTGGTGGAGGATTGGCAGGGGTAGGCTGGGACGGATGGGATGAACGGCGCCACGATCGCGATCGAGCCCTTCACGGGGGCCGACCGCGCGGGCTGCGCCGCGGTACTCGCAGCGCTGCCGCAGTGGTTCGGCTTTCCCAGCGTGAACGAAGGATACATCGCGGCACTGGGTCGCCTGCCGGCCTGGGTGGCGCGGCGTCAGGATGCAATCGTCGGCTTCATCGCGCTTGAGCCGCGGACGGCGGTTTCAGCGGAGATCCTGGTGCTGGCCGTGGCGCCGGAGCTGCACCGCGGCGGCATCGGCAGCGCCCTCGTGGCGCAGGCGGAGGCGTGGCTGCGCCGGCAGAGATACGGCTTTGTCTTTCTGCCGACGCTTGGCCCGAGCGAGCCGGACGAAGGCTATGTGCGCACGCGCGCCTTTTACGCGGCTCATGGCTTCGCACCGCTGTTCGAAAGCACGGCGTTTTGGGGTGAGACGCAGCCGGCGCTGGTGCTGGTCAAGCCCCTGGCTTGAGCGATCGGCCGCTGAATCGCGAGGCTTACTCCTCCTCGTCCTCGTCCTCGTCATCTTCGTCGGAGTAGACGCCGCTCTCGCGGCCGGTCCAGACGGTGACGATGAAGTCCTCGCGGTAGGGATCGCTGGTCATGACCAGGCGCTCGTCGATCTGGCCGATCAGCTCCTGGATGTCGTCTTCGGTCAGCGACTCGCCCACACAGAGCGTGGCGTAGGTCATGGTCGGGGTGTAGTGCAGGTCGACGCGGCCGACGTCGGCGCCGTCGTCGCTCTCGATCGTGAACGCCTCCGAGTAGGGTGTGCGAGCCTCACGCTCGAAGCTGTACTCACCCATGCTGGTCGTCCTCCCTGTCGTGCGGTTCGTGGCGACGCATCATTATAGCCCACGCCCGCGGCTCGGCCGGCTGCGCCGCGGCGACGATTGCCACGGCGCCGAAAGACGATGGTTGCATACCTCTTCAGGAATCTGGACGCTGCGGCCGGAAGGGGAAATGCTGGGAGCGGTGGCACGATCGGCGACTGATATGCACGATATACGGTTATGCGATAAAAGTGCTATTCAGTTGTTGTTAACCAAAAGCCGCGTAGTTCGTTTAATCGCTTAGAGGCGAGGCGCGACGGCGCCGCAACCGTCGCGCGCAACACAGGAGGAGGCACATGCGAGGACAAGGTAAGGGCCGCTGGGCGGCGTGGATCGCGGGGGCGGCGCTGGCGGGCATCGGCTTGCTCGCCGCGCTCAGCCTGGGCGAGGCGCCGTCGCGCGGCGCGCTCGCGCAGACCGGCGCGGGCGGCTGTCCGTCGCCATCGCCGGCGACCACATCCACCCCCAGCGCCAGCGCACCCTTCGCCGTTTCGATCGGCGGGCCGTGCACGGGGCAAACAAACATCCCGATCACCTTTACGGCCACGGTGCAAAACGCCGGGATGTCCACGTCCGATCTGACCTATCTGTGGAACTTCGGCGACGGTTCCTTCGGCAGCGGCGCCACGGTGCAGCACGCCTACGCGACCGCCAGCACCACCCCGTACAACGTCTCCGTCTCGGTGACGGGCAACGGCCGCTCCGCGACCGCGAACACCACGGTGACGATCACGCAGTCGCTGACGATCAGCGCCGGCGGCCCCTACAAAGGCGGCGTCGGCCAGGCGATCACCTTCAACGCCAGCGGCACGGTACCGGCCGACACGGTGTTCACCTGGGACTTCGGCGACTCAACCACGGCGACCGGCAAGCAGGTGGCCCACGCCTACAACACGACCGGCACGTTCAACGTGACGCTGAACGCCTCCAGCGCCACCACCGGCCAGGTCGGCGTCGATAAGACCACGGCGACGATCGGCGTGCCCAGCCAGGGGCTGAGCCTGACGATCAGCGGCCCAACCACGGCGACGGCCGGCGCTTCGGTCGGCTACTCGGTGAGCGCCACCGGCAGCGTGCCCGCCGACGTGGTCTACACGTGGAGCTGGGGCGACGGAACGGCGAACACGACCGGCCAGAGCGTGACGCACACCTTCGCCGCCGCGGGCAGCTTCACCGTGACGGTCACGGCCAGCAGCGCCAGCACCCCGGCCGCCACGGGCAGCGCCACGACGATGGTGACGGTCGCCGCGCCGTCGCCGACGCCCACGCCCGCGCCGACGGGGCCGAGCGCCCTCTATCCGGCGGGCTGGAACATCGTGGCCGGCGGCAACGGGCAGACCTTCGCCAGCGGCAACGGGCCGCTCTACACCTTCCAGGCCGGCGACGACAACTACGAGATCCTGCCGCAGGGCAGCCCGATCGTGGCCGGCCGCGGCTACTGGGTGTTCTTCAACGGGCCGACGAACGTGCCGCTGGTGGCCTCGACGCAGAGCAGCATCACGATCAACGCGCCGGCGGGGCAGTTCATCATGGTGGGCAACCCCAGCCAGACGCAGACGGTGAACGTGCGCGGCGCCGACGTGGTCTACATCTTTGACCCATCGGCCAACAACTATGCGGTCAGCTCCGTGCTGCCCCCGGGCAAGGGCGCCTGGGTGTTCAGCGACGCGGGTGCGACGATTACGATCGGACCGTAGGGCGAACCGCCGCACGGGCTTGCGGAGGGCCGGGGCAATCGCCTCGGCCTTCCGCGTTGGCGATCACCCATGCCGCGGGCAAACGCGAGCGGCGGGGCCGGCCGTGCCGGCGCCCGGATCCGGCTGCACAAGGAGCGCCGCAGGCCGGCGAGCACGCGGGTGAGCTGCGCGTGGACGAGATCCTCGTCGCGGTGGGCCGCGCGCCGAACGTGGAGGGGCTGCGGCTCGCAGCGGCGGGCGTGAAGCTCGGCAAGCGCGGCATCGCGGTCAACCGGCGCTTGCAGACGAACGTCAAGCACATCTGGGCGGCGGGCGACGTGGTCGGCGGTATGCAGTTCACGCACTACGCGGGCTACCAGGCGGCGGCGGTGCGCAACGCCTTCCTGCCGCTGCGGCTGCCGTTCAAACCCGGCCATGTGCCCTGGGTGACCTTCACCGACCCGGAGATCGCGCATGTCGGGCTGACCGAGGACGAGGCGAAGTAGCGCGGCAAGGCGTTCTCGGTGGTGCGCTGCTCGTACGCGCGGCTCGAGCGCGCGATCACCGACCAGGATCCGATCGGGCTGATGACGTTCCTGATCGACGGAAAGCGCTGCTTCATCGGTGCGCATATCGCCGGAGCGAACGCGGGCGAGCTGATCAACGAGCTGACGCTGGCGATGAACAACCAGCCGACGGTAGACGACGTGATCGGCAGCATCCACGCCTACCCGACCTACTCGTTCGGCATCCCCGTGGCGCTCTACGACTACGTGCTGAAAGAGAGTCCGCAGCGGATCGCCAAAGCCGGCCGTTTCCTGTCGAAGCTGACGTAGGGCCCTCGGCTGCTCGCCTTATCTGCCGCTCGCGGCCGTTTGAGCCGCAAAGCGCTCGGGCAGCGGCAGCGGCGCCCCGGGCCGCGGCGGCTCCAGGATGCGGCGCACCATGGCGATCGCCTCGCTTTTGTCGTAGCCCAGGTAGAGACCGGCGCGCATGCGCGTGCGGTCGCCGAAGAAGAAGCGCTCGTAGAGCTCCTGGCGTCCGCCCCAGCCGCTGCCGGCGATGTCCCAGGCCAGGCGGAAGAGCTGGACTTTGCCGTGCGCGTCCAGCGTGGCGCCGCGGAAGTAGCTCTCGACCGCCACGCCGAGCGCGTCGAGCGTGGCCTCCGCGGGCATCACCACGTAGCCGCTGCCGCCGAGCTGCTTCAGGTGATCGATGATCTGCACATAAAAGTCGGGGTAGAGGCGCAGGGCGGCGTTGATCGCGGCCGGATTGCAGTACCAGAAGCCGTTGTCGGCTTGATAGGCGCCCTCGACCGCGGCCAGCGCCAGCGACTCCATCGTCATCAGCGCCGTGGTGATATCGCCCAGCTTCTCCTGCACGTTGATGAAACTGCTTACCTGCGTCGACTCGGCCAGCAGGTGCGCGAGGCCCAGCAGGAAGCGCGTCTTCGCCACGTTCTTGCAGACCACCTGGTGCCCCAGCGACTCGGTGAAGTGCAGGCCGCGCACCGCCTCGTTGCCGATATCCACGTCGCGGCAGGCGTAGACCAGTTCCCAGGGCACCAGTACGTCGTCGAAGACGGCGAGACAGTCCATCTCCTCGAAGCGGCCGGCGAGCGGCCGGTCGAAGTGCGAGGAGCCGTCGTCCAG
Source organism: Dehalococcoidia bacterium (assembly GCA_035310145.1). Classification (NCBI taxonomy): domain Bacteria; kingdom Bacillati; phylum Chloroflexota; class Dehalococcoidia; species Dehalococcoidia bacterium. The sequence goes on along the minus strand of DATGEL010000005.1, from coordinate 53,274 downwards.
CACGTCGCGGCCGATGAAGCTGAGACCGGGCGTGTCCAGCGGCAGGTTGAAGCAGAGGGCGTAGTCGGCGCTCTCCGGCTCCAGCTTGTTCAACGCGCCGAGCGAGAGCAGCAGGTTCTCGTCGGCGAAGGGCGCCAGCGTGGCGACGCTCTTGGCGCCGCGCACGATGATGCCGTCTTCCGTCCGGCGCACGACGCCGGCGTTGGTGTAGGGCTCCTGGTCCTTGAGCGCTTTGAAGCGGTCCACCATCGGCGTGATGAAGGTGTGGGTGAGGCAGAGGTCGCCGCGCCGGCAGCGCAGGTAGACGTTCTGCGCGTGCTCACCCATCTCCGGGTCGTTGCGGCCCCAGAAATCCCGGGCCATGCCCACGGCGGCGACGGCGGCGTTCATGTAGTCGGGGCTGCGTCCCATCAGCCCGCACGAGACCTCCGCCCAGGCGGCGAAGGCGTCGGCGCGGCGGCGCAGGTCGTCTTTGCTGCGCGGCTGGATGAAAGAGAGCGGAGCGCGCTCGCCGTCGTCGGTGTCGTAGGTCATCAGGTCGCGCAGGGCGGGACGGCTCTGGAAGTCGTAGTAGGCGGCGATGGTCTGCGCCGTGCGGGCGAGGCCCGGCTCGGTCGTGACATCGGCCACGCGCTTGCCGCGCAGCCAGATCGCGCGGCCGTCGCGCAGCCCGGCCAGATACTCGGCCCCGCTTCGCAGCGCCATGATCGCGTCTCCTCCCGGTCCGTGTGCGTGCCAGCATACGCCGCGACCGGGCGCTTGCCTACGAATGTGGTGACGGCTCGGAGCGGGATAGAATGAACGGCAGTGGCGTTACAGCAGCGAACGGAGGCGGCCGTGGCGTACTACATCGGCCGGCGGCTGTGTGATCAACCCGGCGGGCACATCACCAGAGGGGCCCTGCATGCGGGCGAGAGGTTCGCGTATCCCGGATTGATCCTATGCCGCGAGCAGTACCGATGCCGTGAGCTGGCGGAGGCCGAAGCGCTGCTGCACTGGCCCGACGGCGCCGGCATGGTCATCGAGGCGAAGAACGCCAAACAGGCGCCCTCGCTTCTGGGCGCCGGCCTTCCTCGCCCACCCGGAGTATTTGGCCGGCTCCTGATGCCGTTGCGCATGTGGCGGCAGAAGCGCATACGCGGTCGAGGTGGCCCATCCAATGGCAACAGCCCGTTCGACTGCGGCAGCCGCGAGCCGCGCCGGCCTTCGCCGGGCGGGCTGAGCGCGAGCGTGGCGCTGCGGCCGCCGGATGCTGCGCCGGATTGATTCGACGCGCGGCAGTTGCGGCGGGGCGCCTAACTCTGCCTCGCTCAGGCTCGGTTGTCCCTTCCCGACACGGGAAGGAACTTCGGGAGCGTACCGAGGCGACGTGCGACGGCGGCGGGACAGGTGCGTCCTTGCGGGATCCGTGGCGGAGTTGTGTCCCAACCAGGCACCCTTTGCTAACCACGGACTTCCTGAACGGACGAGACGGCCTTCGCCTGCGAGGGCGGGGTGCGGTGCTATGCGCCGGAGGAGAGCCGGCCGCCGTCGACGGCGATCGTCTCCCCGGTGATGAACGAGGCCCGGTCGGAGCAGAGCCAGGCAACGGTGGCGGCAACCTCCTCGGGGCGGCCGATGCGCTGCATCGGCACGGCGCGTACGACCGGCGCACGCTGTTCGTCGCTCAGCGCCGCGAGACGCTCGCTGAGGATCGGCCCCGGTGCGACCGCGTTGACACGGATGCCCCGCTGCGCGTAGTCGAGCGCCGCGGCTTGGGTGAGGCCGATGATGCCATGCTTGGTGGAAACGTAGGCGGCGAGGCCGGGCACACCCCTGAAGCCGGCGGTGGAGGACATGTTGACGATTGCGCCTCCGCCGCCCGCGAGCATGGCGGGGATCTCGTACTTCATGCAGAGGAACGCGCCGCGCAGGTTGACCCGCACGGCGCTGTCGAACGCTTCGACGGCAACGTCGGCAAGCGGCGTCGGCGGGTGGCCGCTGCCGCCGGCGTTGTTGAAGGCCGCATCGAGGCGGCCAAACCGTTCGCAGGTGATTTGCACGAGCCGTTCGACGGCGGCGGCGTCGCCCACGTCGGTCGGCACAGCCAGGGCGCTGCCGCCGGCTCGCGTGATCGATTGTTCGACGCCTGCCAGCGCCGCCTGGTCCCGGGCGGCGAGCACCACGCTCGCCCCCGCGGCGGCGAACGCTCGTGCCGTCGCCGCGCCGATTCCGCGGCTGGCGCCGGTGATGATCGCGACTGTTCCGGCAAGCAAGTCACCTGGGCGTGCATCGCTGCCGCTGCTCGGCTGGAGCGCCGTCATCTCATTCTCCGTGGCGAGGCACTCCGGCGCGATGGCGCGCCTGGTTCGATTCAGACGCCGCCGGCGATGGGGCTGAGGTGCAACCCGCGAGCAGCCAGCGATCGCCATCGCGGATCGCGATTTGCGTCACGCGAAACTGCCCGTCGGCGGGACCGCCCCGATAGGCGGCCTGCTGCGACTCGCGGCCGATGGCGATGGCCATCATGCCGTGGGCGCGCACCTCTACCTCGTCGAGCGTCAGCGAGCGCATGACGAGATCGCCGGAGCGCAGTCGGTCGAGCCACTGCTGTCTGTCCAGCACGAAGCCCCGTGGCCCGAAGGCCTTGAAGTCGGGGGTGAGCAGGCCGTCGAGCGCGGCGGTGTCGTTGCGCTGCTCCGCGTCGGCCCAGCGGCGGCCGAGCTCTCGGACCTGATCCGCGGCGTTGTCCTGCATGATGGCCTCTCCTGCACCGCTGCACTCGAACTGACCGAGTTGGCGGCCGCGGCGACGGGAGCGGCTCACGGCATCTGCCCTGGCCTGCCCTACGTGGCCGCATCCGCGGTTCGGAAGGTGCGGCGATACAACACCGGCATCGCGCCGACGTGGTTCGCCGTAAGGTTGGCCTGGACGTAGCTCCAGAAGCTGGACCGGGCAAACTGCCGCCACAAGACACGCGCCAGCCCTTCGTGCCAGGAGGCGTGGTTGACGGCCAGATAGTCGGAGCGCTGGTCTGCAAGCGGCACGAGCAGCACCGAGTTGTCGAGCCCGGTCTCGGCGGCGTACCAGGCGGCCAGGTGATCCCACAGCTCCAGCATCACGGCCTCGTCATCGGCCACGAAGTGGTTGAACAGGAACGTGTCCCGGCGCCGGTGATCCACGTCGCCGATGCGCTTGGCGTTGCGCGCGGCCATTACGTGTAGGTCACGAGACTCGCGACGCAGGGTGTCCAGCACGGCCAGGTATTCGGCGGACTGCTGCAGCGCGAGCGCTGCGGCAGGCGAGGCCGTCTCGATCAGAAGGACGACGTCGAAGCGCGCGAGATGGATCTCGTCCGGGTGCTCGCGGATGTAGGGCAGCCGGCCGAAGGGCGGCGAAGCGATCGCATCGAAACCCGTGATCTCGTGCACGGCGTCGAGGCGCTGGAGGCGGCGCGCGAGCGGCCTCAGGTTCGTCAGCAGTGCCGTCTTCTCGCGCCCGTTCGGCAGGAACGGCAGCGAGCGCGGCTGCACCTGCGCGGCGATGTGGATGTAGCCAGAAACCGTTGGCTCGACGAGCGGTACCCGCGCGTACCTGGGGACGGGATTGACGATCTGCAGCGCTGTCGCCGGTTCGTCGTGGCGGGGCGGCGTTTCTGCGAAGGCGGTCATCTCAATCCTCCGGGATTTGTCGCAAACGGAGCGTTCGACGCAATCGACCGGGGTTCCGGCCGGGCGCCGCGGCCTCCGCCGCCGGCCATCGACTTTGGAGCCGGCGAGGTTGCGTTCGACGCCGCAGCCGATGACGAGGCTCGTTCGCCCCGGGCCACCGACCACCGATGCTCTGGGCAGTCGGGCGCCGGCGGTTCGTGTCGGTTGTGGAACTCGGTGCGGCGGGAGACTACGGCGCGGGGTGAAACGTGTACATGGCAATCTTCTCTGCCGAAGGCGGTTGAACCCGCTGGGCGGGGTTGACTGCGGAACCCTCTATTTGTACATAGTATACAATCAAATTGAGGTGTCAAGCGCGCGATGCCACGTCCCTACTCCCTCCGGCGGCGCCAGGCAGCTACCGAAGAGACCCGCGCGCGGGTGATCGCCGCCGCGCGTGAGCTGATCGTCGCCGCCGAAGGCTTCCGCGGCTTCACCATCGATGCCGTTGCCCGGCAGGCGGGCGTGGCGCGCATGACCGTCTACTACCAGTTCGGCTCGAGGCGAGGGTTGCTGGAGGCGGTCTTCGACCAGATGGCGGCGCGCGGCGGCATGGAGCGGATGGCGGAACTCTTCGCGCTGGCCGAGCCACTGGAGGCGCTGATGGAGCTGATCGCGGTGTTCGGCCGCTTCTGGGCCTCGGATCGCGAGGCGCTGCGCCGTTTCCGCGCTCTGGGCGCGCTGGACCCGGAGCTGGGGCAGGCCCTGCGCGCTCGGGATGAGTGGCGGCGCAACGGCTGCCGAGCCGTCCTAACCCGGCTGGCTGAACGGCGCGGCGGTCTCGACGGGGAGGCGCTCAGCGAGGACACCGACATACTCTTCACGCTGATCGGCTTCGAGACCTTCGATACATTGGCGGGCGCCCAGCGCAGCCCCGAGGCGGTCACGCCGCTGGTGCAACGGCTCGCCCGGGCGGCGCTGGGCGTTGACGGCAAGTGGCCGACTGTCTCCTGAGGTGCACGGAAACGCGCCGCCGCTTGACCGTCCGGCGGGCGCTGGGTGAGCCCCCGCGCCGGTTGTGCGCCCACACGAAAACCGCGCAGTACTCGCTTGAAACGCGGGTGAAAGGGCGATAGCGTGAATGTCGCGGAGCGATTCGTTAAGGAGACTTCGTCATGCCCGATTCCAACACCGAGGTGTTGCTGATTCGCGGCGACGACGGCACGCTCTACGCCATCCCGCGCGGGCTGCTCGAGCGCTGCCGCGTGGATGAGCCGGCGGGCGCGGAGGTGCAGGGCTACCTGAACCCCCAGCCGATCCCGCCCGGCCGCGAGGGCCAGTTCTACCAGGTGCTTGGCTACTCGCCGGTGAGGGTTCAGAGCAGCCTCGACTTCGGCGCGCCGTTCGGCATCATCGTCGGCGGGATTCCACGGTAGACATGCGACCGCGCAGCGCCGGCCTCCGCTCCACCAACGTGCGCCTTGCGCCGAACTGTTGCCACCGTCCCTGACCGGTGGCTCGAAGGCGGCCGCCCTCGTCGTTTCCCCGGACCGATCGGCCGGCGGCACCGCGGGCTGGACCGCCCGCGATCACGCCGGTACCGTGGCAGCATGCGGCCGCGCGTGGCGGGGGTGCTCGATGGCCGGAGCGGAATCAGTCGGGCAGGAGAAGGAGTACCGCTTTCTCCGGGTTGCTCGCGTCGAGGACGGCTTTGTCGTCACGGTAGAGCTGAATCGGCCCGAATCGCTCAACGCGATGAACACGGGCATGGGCGAAGACTTCCTCGACTTCTTCAACGCGCTGCAGACGGACCGGGCGGTGCGCTGCGTCGTGCTCTGCGCCGCGGGCGGCCGCGCCTTCTGCGTGGGCGGCGATCTCAAAGAGCGCGAGGGGATGACGGACGAGCAGTGGCGCGCCCAGCACGTGATCTTCGAGCAGGGCGCCTTCCGCCTGCTGCGCTGCCCCGTGCCCGTGATCTGCGCGGTTGAGGGCTACGCCTTCGGCGGCGGCTTCGAGCTGGCGGCGCTCTCCGACTTCGTCGTGGCGAGCGAGACGGCCGTCTTCGCCGTGCCCGAGGTGACACGCGGCATCTTCCCCGGCATCGGCGGCACGCAGTTGCTGCCGCGCATTCTCGGTGCGCCGCTGGCCAAAGAGCTGATCTTCACCGGCCGGCGCATGAACGCGCTGGAGGCGCGATCGGCCGGCTTCGTCAATCACCTCGTGCCGGCCGGCGAGGCGCGGGCGAAGGCGCTGGAGATCGCGGGGCTGATCGCGCAGAACGGGCCGGTTGCCGTGCGCCAGGCGAAGAAGGCGATCATGTACGGCTCGGAGACCGACCTGGAGACGGGCATGATCCTGTCGATTGAGGCCTACAACGCCACGGTGGTGACGGACGACCGGCTGGAGGGCGTGCGCGCCTTCAACGAGCGCCGTCCGCCGCGCTTCACGGGGCGCTGATCGGCAGTAGGAGAGTCGCGGGATGGTCGCGCTCGTACTCGGCTTTCTGCTCGCGCTGGGCCAGTGCCTGGCGCTGGGTCCGGTGAACACGGAGGCGCTGCGCCGCGGCCTGCGCGACGGCTTCTGGGCCGCGCTGTTCGTCGAGCTGGGCTCGACGATCGGCGACTGCCTCTGGGCGGCGCTCGCTTTCGCCGGCATCGGTGCGTTGCTGACTTTGCAGTTCATGGATGTGGTCGGCGCCCTGATGGGCGCGGCGCTGCTCGCCTGGCTGGCGGCGCAGGGCTGGCGCGACGCGGCCGCCGCGGTTGAGCCGGGCGATACAAGTGGGACGGGCGCGGCTCTACGCCAGCGCGCCAACCTGCCGCCGTTCTGGGCGGGTGCGCTGCTGGGCGTGGTCAATCCCGGCTCGGCAGCGTTCTGGATCGGCGTCGGCGCCACGCTATTGGCGACGCACCTGCCTGCCACCGGGCCGATGGCGCTGGCGCAGTTTGCCGCCGGCTACTACGCGGCACTGCTCGTCTGGTGCCTGAGCTTCGCGCTGATCGTCTGGCAGCTCGGCCTGCGCCTGCCCGGCCGGGTGCAGATCGTGGTACAACGCGCCGCGGCGGCGTTGCTGGCGGTGTTCGCCTGCATCTCGCTGGTCAACACGCTGCGCCGGCACGTGCACGCCTGACGTTTGCCTCCGCCGAACCAGCGCTCGCCCGGCCCGCGCGGCAGGCCCGCGGACGCGCTACGCTGCGGGCAGCAGGCGCGAGCGAGGTGAGGGCGATGACCACGGCAACCGACGAGCAGACCGAGCAGCTTGAGGCGATTCGCCGGGGCGTGCGCGAGCTGTGCGCGCAGTACCCGGACCAGTACTGGCGCGAGATCGACGAGCAGCGCGCCTATCCCGAGGATTTTGTCAACGCGCTGACCCGCGCCGGCTATCTCGCCGCGCTGATTCCGCAGCAGTACGGCGGCGCCGGCCTGGGCGTACTTGAAGGCGCGGCGATCCTCGAGGAGATCAACCGCTCCGGCGGCAACGCGGCGGCCTGCCACGCGCAGATGTACATCATGGGCACGCTCTTGCGTCATGGCAGCGAAGGGCAGAAGCAACGCTATCTGCCGAAGATCGCCAGCGGCGAGCTGCGGCTGCAGGCGTTCGGCGTCACGGAGCCCAACTCCGGCTCCGACACCACGCATCTGCAGACCGCGGCCGTGCGCAAGGGCGACCGTTACATCGTTAACGGCCAAAAAGTCTTCATCTCGCGCGTGCTGCAATCAGACTTGCTGCTCCTGCTCGCCCGCACGACGCCGGTTGAGCAGGTGAAGCGGCGCACGGAGGGGCTGAGCGTCTTTCTGGTGGACCTGCGCGCGGCGCGCGGTCACGGGCTGGAGGTGCGGCCGATCCGCACGATGATCAACCACGCCACCAATCAGCTCTTCTTCGACGACCTGGAAGTGCCGGCCGAGAACCTGATCGGCGAGGAGGGGCGCGGCTTCAGCTACATCCTCGACGGCATGAACGCCGAGCGCGTGCTGGTGGCCTCCGAGTCGATCGGCGACGGCCGCTGGTTCGTGGAGCGGGCAGTGAAATACTCGAGCAGCCGCGTCGTTTTCGATCGGCCGATCGGCCAGAACCAGGGCGTGCAGTTCCCGATCGCGCGGGCGCACATGCAGGTAGAAGCGGCCGAGCTGATGCGCACGCGCGCGGCGCAGCTCTTCGACGCGGGCAAGCCCTGCGGCGCCGAGGCGAACATGGCGAAGTTCCTGGCGTCTGAGGCGGCCTGGGCGGCGGCGAACGCCTGCCTCGACTGCCACGGCGGCTACGGCTTCACGGCCGAGTACGACGTGGAGCGCAAGTTCCGCGAGACGCGCCTGCTGCTGACGGCGCCGATCAACAACAACCTCGTGCTCGCCTACGTCGGCCAGCACGTGCTCGGCATGCCGCGGTCGTACTGAGCGGGTGAGTGGTGAGTAGGGAGTAGTGAATCGGGGAGCGGACGCTGCCACGAGCCGGTTTCACGGGCGCTGACATCAGGCTGGGGAGGGCCATGCGCGGGGTTGCGGTGCGCACAGGCGTGCCGAGCGCATCGTATGCGCCCTTAGCGGCGGCAGCCGAGGTGACCGGAGCAGCGAGATCAGCCGCGGCTCAGGCCGGCCGGGAATCGGTGCGCGCCTCGGTTGGCGGGTCGTGCTTGCCCGCCAGCTCTGCGGCGACCGCCAGCCCAAGGTCGATCGCGGCCTCCGGGGAGAGCGCCTCGCCCGCGGCCCATTCAGCGGCAAACGCTTCTTCGCTCAGCATGGCGCGCACTCGCACCGCTGCCGCCGCTTGCTCGGCGTGCAGGTGGATCATTTCCACAGAACTGAGATTCGGCTGCAGCTTGCCGGCGGCAATGGCAGCTAACAGGCGGGCGCTCAGCAAGAGCAGGCCACCGCGCTCCCCCGCCAGGGCTAGCACGCTGAGGACCGCCGGCAGCTGGCGCGACGGACCCTGACGGCGCTGGACAGCGAGACTCGTGGCGCAGGCGGTCACCGCTGCCCGGCTGTCGCCCTGCCGGAGTGCGGCCCACGCGAGGCGCACAAGGGCGGCGAGCCGGACAGGGTTTCGCGCACCTTGTTCAACCTCGAGGCGGTGCACGGCCTCTTCCAGAAACCTGCGCTCTTCGGCGACATCGCTGCGTGCCTCCGCCAGCGCTGCTTCTTGAAGCCGCAGCTGTGCGACGCCCGTCGTGCGGGCAAGGGTCCGGTTTGCCGTGAGCAGCGCCGCCGCGGTGGCAAGCTCTCCACGCGCAATCGCCACGTTGATGCGGTGGCCACGCGTAATCACCGCCAGGTCGGTACGGCCCGCTGCGAGCAAGAGGGGGAACGCCTCTGCCGCCAACGGGTCCACCTCGTCATAACGGCCCTGGTTCAGGCGGAGAAAGGCGAGGTTGCGCAGCGCATAGGCAAGGCAGGTGCGGTCATCCAGCTCGCGGCTGAGGCTAATCGCTTCCTCCAGCTCAGCGGCATACTGGTCTGTTTCGCTGCCGGCGACGAATTCAGTGCGATGCTGCGTCAGCAGCCGTGCCCGCGAGATACTCGGCTGCGCTGCCTCTGGCAATGCCAGCAAGCGCTGGCGCCACGCTTCGAGCTCTTTCAGGCCCCCATGGTAAAAAAGGTAGCCCTCGAGGGCCCACAGTAGACGCACACCGACCGCCAGCTCTGCTTGGTCCACGCACCAGCCCAGCACAGCCCGGGCGTTTTCCAACTCGGCGTCCAACCGCGTCCAGTCGTTTGCGGCCGTACCCTGCCGCGCGAGCTGCAAGATGTGCACCGCAAGCCCCTGGCGGACTGCCTCGGCCTCGCCGCTCCCTTCCAGTTGCTCCAAGGCGAACTCGCGGATCGTCTCCAGCATGCGGTAGCGGGCCTCACCACCGGGGATGATCGATCTCCGCACCAGGCTCTTCTCGACCAGGGCGGAGATGCCGTCCAGGATCGCTTCCTTCGGAATGACAGGTAGGGGTGGCCAGAGCGCAGCGCGACCGTCGGAGACCTTCACCTCAACCGTCCGCGCAGGGTCCGCGGGTACAGGCGCACCGTTCGGCGGTTCAAGGTTCGCGGAGGCTGGTGATCGCGGCTCTACCGCGACGGGTCGTTCGCGAACGGCCCCTACCGGAGTTTGGTGGTCGGCGCAGACGGCCTCCGCCAGCTCCAGCGAGCAGCCGCCGGCGAACACACCCAGCCGCCGGAACAGCCGCTGTTCGGCCGGCTCCAGCAGCGCGTAGCTCCAGGCGATGGTGTCGCGCAGGGTTTGCTGCCGCGCCGGCGCATCGCGGGCGCCGCCGGTTAAGAGCGACAGGCGCTGCGAGAGCCTGCCGAGCAGGGTCTCGGGCGCGAGCGAGCGCACACGCGCGGCCGCCAACTCGATCGCCAGCGGCAGCCCGTCCAGCCGGGCGCAGATCGCCGCCAGCGTGCCGGCGTTCTCGTCCGTCAGAGTGAAGTCCGGGCGGGCGTCCTGCGCTCGCGCCATGAACAGTTGCACCGCGGGATTGCCGGCGAGCGCGGCCGGCCCGCTCTCGTCACCTGCTGGCAACGGCAACGGCGACAGTGGATACTCGCGCTCCCCGCGCAGCCGCAGCGGCGTGCGGCTCGTCACCAGCAGCGTGACTGCCGGGCCGGTTTGCAACACGAACGCGGCGAACTCTGCGGCGTCGAGCAGGTGCTCATAGTTGTCGAGCAGCAGGAGCAGGTGTTTGCCGCGCAGCACGAAGCGCAGCGTCTCGCGCAGCGGTGTGCCGGGCTGTTCCTGGACACTCAGCGCCCGTGTGACCACGGACGGTACGGCCCCGGGTTCGGTCAGCGGCGCGAGATCAACGAAGAAGACGCCGTCAGCAAACTGGTCCACGAGGTCCGCCGCGACCTGCAGCGCCAGCCGCGTCTTGCCTGTGCCGCCGGGGCCGGTGAGCGTCAGCAGGCGCGCCGTCTTCAGCAGGTTTGCCAGCTCGGCCAACTCGCGTTCGCGGCCGATGAAGCTGCTGAGTTGCAGCGGCAGGTTGTTGGGCCGCGCGTCCAGCGTCTTCAGCGGCGGAAAGGTGTAGGCCTGGTCGGGCGCGTTGGCCTGAAAGAGTTGCTCGGACTCGTTCAGGTCGCGCAGGCGGTGCCGGCCGAGATCCAGCAGCGTTGCGCTGTCCGGCAACGTGCCGCGCACCAGCTTCGCTGTCGCCTCGGAGAGCAGGATCTGGCCGCCATGGCCGGCGGCGCGGATACGGGCGCAGCGATTGACGGCTGAGCCGTAGTAGTCGCCCTCGCGCAGGCCGGCCTCGCCCGTGTGCAGCCCCATGCGCACCTGCGGCGGCGCAATTTCACCCCAGTCCTCTCCCAAAAGCGCCCGCTGCCCATCCAGCGCGGCCGCCACGGCGTCGGACGCGCGCACGAAGACCGCGAACAGCGAGTCGCCTTCGCCGCGCGGGCGCACTACCACGCCGTCATGGCGTTCGAAGGCCTCGGTCAGCAGCGCGTCATGCCGAGCCATCACGGCCCGCATGGCGGATGGGTGCGTCTCCCACAGCCGCGTCGAGCCCTCGACATCGGTGAAGAGAAACGTGATAGTGCCGGTCGGCAGCTCCGGCATGGCTCACCTCGCAGCAAGACAGCGCCACGAATCGGAATCGCACTGCGGCGTCAGTGTAGCTGAGTGGAGAAGCGTTTGGGGTCAGCTTCGTTTGGGAGGGCATCGGTCTGCCGGCATGTGACTCGGACACGCCTCGCACACCGCCGTCGCCGAGTCTTCCGCTACACTGTTGGCTGCCGGTTCGATCCGCGGCCGCACGCACGTTGCCCCGACGAAAGGAAGCCGCCGATGAAGCTGCCGAAAACGGTCGAGGTTTGCGAGGTGGGGATGCGCGACGGCTTGCAGATCGAGCCGGGCTTCGTCTCGACCGAAGAGAAGATCGCGATCGTCGACCGGCTGAGCGGCACGGGACTGAAGCGGATTCAGGTCACGTCGTTCGTGAGTCCGAAGGCGGTGCCGCAGCTGCGCGACGCGGCCGACGTGTTTGCCGGCATCCGCCGCGCCCCGGGCGTCGTCTACTCGGCGCTGGTGCCGAACGAGCGCGGCGCTCAGCGCGCCGTCGAGGCCGGCGTGGACGAGCTGGACACCGTGCTCTCCGCCAGCGACACGCACAACCTGGCCAACGTCAACATGACCACCGCCGAATCGCTGGACCGCATGGCAGCCGTGGCCGAGATCGCGTGGCGGGCCGGCGTGCCGGTCGTGGCCGGCATCGCCACGTCGTTCGGCTGTCCGTTCGAGGGCGCGGTGCCGCTGGAACGGCTGGAGTGGGTGGTGCGCGGGCTGGTCGATCTGGGCGCGAAGGGCGTCTGCCTGGCCGACACGACCGGCATGGCCAACCCGCGGCAGGTGCAGCAGACGTTCGCCTATCTCACGCCGAAGTTCCCAGGCATCGAATGGCACCTGCACATGCACGACACGCGGGCGATGGGCATTCCCGGCGTGCTGGCGGCGATGGAGACCGGCGTCACGCACTTCGACGCCTCGTTTGGCGGGCTGGGCGGTTGCCCCTTTGCGCCGGGCGCCTCGGGCAACGTCTGCACCGAGGACCTGGTGCACTGCCTGGAGGCGATGGGCGTGCAAACGGGCGTGGACCTCGAAAAGTTGGTGGAGACGGCGACGCGTGGCGAGCGGGTGCTCGGCCACCCGCTGCGCGGCCAGATCATCAAGGCCGGCCCCAGCTCGCGGCGCTACGAGCCGCCCGCGGGCGTGCGCGAGCGGCTGGCCGCGCGGTGAGCGCCGAGTCCTACATCCGCGGCCTGCCCAAGGCCGAGCTGCACGTTCATCTGGAAGGCTCGATGCAGCCGGAGACGCTGCTGAAGCTGGCGCGCCTGCACGGTGTGGCGCTGCCCGCGGACGACGTGGCCGGCCTGCGCGAGTGGTTCCGGTTCAGCGACTTCCGCCACTTCCTGCAGATCTACAGCGCGATCTGCGACTCGCTGAAGGAGCGCGACGATTTCGAGCTGCTGACCTGGCAGCTCGGCGAAGAGCTGGCGCGGCAGCACGTACGCTACGCCGAGGTGACCTACTCGGTGGTGCCGCACACGCGGCGCGGCGTGCCATTCGACCAGAGCTTCGCCGGTCTCTGCCGTGGCCGGGAGCGGGTGCGCAGGGTGCTTGGCGTCGAGATCCGGTGGATCTTCGACCTGATGCACAACTCCAGCCGGTCCGACTGGCGCGATGCCTGTGAGCAGACGCTGGCGTGCGCGATCGAGGGACAGCGCGAGGGTGTAGTGGCGCTCGGCCTCGCCGGCGACGAACGCGACGGCCCGACCGCGACGTTTGCGCCCTGGTTCGAGCGGGCGCGGGCGGCGGGCCTGCACGCCGTGCCGCACGCCGGCGAGCTGTGCGGACCGGAAAGCGTCTGGCAGGCGATCGATGCATTGGGCGCCGAGCGCATTGGCCACGGCGTGCGCGCCGCCGAAGACCCGGCGCTGCCGGCCGTGCTGAAGGAGCGAGGCATCGCGCTGGAAGTCTGCCCAACGAGCAACGTCTGCCTGAACGTCTGCGACGGCTACGGCGGTCACGCACTGCCGGCGCTGCTCGCGGCCGGCGTGCCGCTCAGCATCGGCAGCGACGACCCGCCGCTGTTCAACACCACGCTCACAGACGAGCTGCTGCTTTTGCGTGCGCAATTCGGCCTCGACCTCGACACAATCGACGAGCTTGTACTCAACTCCGTGCGCCACAGCTTCCTGCCGGCGCCGCGCCGGCGCGAACTTGAGGAAGGGTTTCGGACGGAGATGCTTGCGCTGAAGGCTGAACACCTCACCTGACCGTGGCCGTGCGCCGGTTCCGGCCCGCGCTGCCGCCCGAATGGGCAGGGCCGTTCAGACAGTGCGAAACGGGCCGGTCTGCGGCACCATAGAGGGAAAGGCGAGCAGCCCTTTCGGCTGCTCCCGTCTCTGTTTCGGAGCGCTGCATGTTCTTCCACGGTCCCGGCGGCGGGCCGGGGCGTCAGCGATCGCGGCCCACACGCCCGGCCTGGCCGACGATGCGCCGCGCCACGGCGCTGCTCTGGCCGCACCGGCTGACGATGGCCGGCTACCTGCTCACGATCATCATCACCGCGACGGTGGGCCTCGGGCCGCCGCTGCTTTTCCGCCGCATCATCGACCAGGCGATTCCCCGGCACGACGGCTACCAGATCGACGTGCTGGCGCTGGCGATCGTCGGGCTGGTGACGCTCGGCGCCCTGGTCGGCGTGCTGCGCTCGTTCCTCAGCAACCTCGTCGGGCAGGATGTGGTCTTCGACCTGCGCGGCACGCTCTATCGCCATCTCGGCGGCATGTCGCTGCGCTGGTTCACCGCCAACCGTACGGGCGAAGTGCTCTCGCGCATCAACAACGACGTCGGCGGCGTGCAGAGCGTGGTCAGCGACACGCTCGGCGCGGTGATCGAAAACGCGATCACGGCGGGCAGCACGCTGGCGCTGATGCTGGCGCTCGACTGGCGGCTGGCGCTCTTTTCGATCGCGCCGCTGCCGCTCTTTGTGCTGCCGGCGCGGCGCGTGGGCGAGGTGCAGCGCGGCATCTTCGGCGAGACACAGGAGCAGCTCGCCGACCTCAACGCGCAGATGCAGGAGACGCTTTCGGTCAGCGGCGCCCTGCTGGTGAAGACGTTCGGCCGCCAGACCGACGAGTACCAGCGCTTCCAGCGCACCTCGCGCCGAATCCGCGACCTCAACATCCGCCGGGCGATGGTCGGCCGCTGGTTCCAGATGGCGATGGGCCTCTTCTCCGCGATCGCACCGGCCGTCGTCTACTGGTACGGCGGGCACCGAGTGATCGGCGGCGAGGCGTCGATCGGCACGGTTGTGGCCTTCGCGGCCTTCGTGCAGCGGCTGTTCGGGCCGATCTCCTCGCTGCTCAACGTGCAGATCACGGTGCTCAGCTCGCTGGCGCTGTTCGAGCGCATCTTCGACTACCTCGACCTGGAGCACGAGATCGCGGACAAGCCCAATGCCCTGCCGCTGACGAACGTCGCCGGACGGCTGGCGTTCGAGCATGTCGGTTTCTCATATCTGCGCGGCGTGCCGGCGCTGCGCGACGTGGACTTTGCCGTGCCGCCGGGGAAGTTCGCGGCGCTGGTCGGCCCCAGCGGCGCGGGCAAAACGACGATCGCTTACCTGGTGCCGCGCCTTTACGACGTGGGCAGCGGCCGTGTGACGATCGACGGTCTCGACGTGCGCGATGTGACGCTGGAATCGCTGGGCCAGGCGATCAGCATGGTCAACCAGGAGCCGTTCCTCTTCCACTCGTCCATCCGCGAGAACCTGCGCTACGCCCGCCCCGAGGCGACCGATGCGGAGATCGAGGCGGCGGCGCGGGCGGCGAACATCCACGAGTTCATCGCCGGCCTGCGCGACGGCTACGACACCGTCGTCGGCGAGCGCGGCTACCGCCTCTCCGGCGGGGAGAAGCAGCGGGTGGCGATCGCGCGGGCGCTGCTCAAAGACCCGGCGATCCTGATCCTGGACGAGGCGACCTCCAGCGTGGACACGGGCACGGAGCGGGCGATTCAGCAGGCGCTTGAGCGGCTGACGCGCGGCCGCACGGTGCTGGCGATCGCACACCGCCTCTCCACGATCCTCAAGGCCGACCTGATCCTGGTGGTGGAAGCCGGCCGCGTGGTGGAACGCGGCACACACGCCGAGTTGCTGGCCCGCGGCGGCGTCTACGCGCGGCTCTACGAGCAGCAGTTCGCGCTCGAGGGCGCGATCGACGCGGTGCCGGCAGGGGACTGAGGGCGGGCCGATTGGCCCTCACCCCCTCCCCTCGCCCAATCCTGGGCGAGGGGCGATCGCGCTTACGGCGTTCCGATCGCTTTGCGGTTAACCCGACGTCTGTCCGGATCGCTCCAACCCGCGATCGCCCCTTTCCCCTCAGGATTGGGGGAAAGGGGACGGGGGAACGGGAGCCGACAGCCCGAACGCCTCGGCCAGCAGCTCGTAGCTGTGCACGCGGGCGGCGAAGTCGTGGGTGATCGTGACGACGACGAACTCGTCCACGCCGTACGCTTCGCCCAGCGCCAGCAGGCGCGCCTTCACCTGCTCTGGCGTGCCGTGGATCGAGAGACGGCGCATGTACTCGATGTACTCGCGCTCCTGCTCGGTGTAGGAATATGCCAGCGCCTCTTCCACCGGCGGCACGCCGCCGCGCCCGCCGCCCAGCGCCGTCGCCCGCCAGTACCAGCGGCTCCAGCAGAGCCGTTCCGCCTCTTCTTCGGTATCGGCGCAGGTGACGGAGACGCCGATGCTCGCCCGCGGCTCGGCCAGCAGCGGCGAAGGCTTGAAGTGGCGCTTGTATGCTCTGATCATGCCCTCGCCGCCCTCCGGCGAGATGAACTGCGCGAAGGAGAAGGCCCAGCCGAAGTGCGCCGCCAGGCTGGCGCTCTCCGCCGTCGAGCCGAGCAGCCAGATCTCGGGCATCTCTGGTCCGGCGGGCATGGCGTGGATGCCGTGGAAGGGGTGGTTGCGCGGGAAGTCGTCGGTGAGAAAGCCGTAGAGGTCGGCGAGCTGTTCCGGATAGTGCTCGATGCCGAGGGCGCCGGGGCCGTGCGCCAGCGCCCGCGCCGTGCGGCCGTCACTCCCCGGCGCCCGGCCGATACCCAGGTCGATGCGTCCCGGATGCAGCGCTTCTAACATGCGGAAGGTCTCGGCCACTTTCAGCGGGCTGTAGTGGCTGAGCATCACGCCGCCGGAGCCGACGCGGATCTGTTGCGTACGCGCCGCCACCATCGGGATCAGCACTTCGGGGCTGGCGCAGGCGAGGCCGCCAGAGTTGTGGTGCTCGGCCAGCCAATAGCGCCGATAACCGAGTCGGTCACAGACCTCGGCCAGGCGCAGCGTTTCGTTGATCGCGTCCCGCGGCGTGCCGCCGCGGCGTATGGGAGACTGGTCGAGCACGCTGAGCAT
The DNA here is from genome assembly GCA_035310145.1 of Dehalococcoidia bacterium. Classification (NCBI taxonomy): domain Bacteria; kingdom Bacillati; phylum Chloroflexota; class Dehalococcoidia; species Dehalococcoidia bacterium. Next base: position 36,740 of record DATGEL010000005.1, on the reverse strand, counting down.
TGCCACGGGCGGACGTCCTGGCAGAGTCGGAGGTGTCGGGGCGCGCCTGTCGCGGTCCCCGCAGGATCGATCGAACCACGTCCGCGGCCGGAGCGCGAGAGGCGGTCATCTCCGCCGGCGGGCGATTCCGGCGGAGACCAGACCGGTGACGGCGATAAGGCCCAGCGACACCCCGGCGCCGAGCGCAAGCTGTAGCCCGAAGATCGCAAATGTATCAGCGCGCTTCGATGCTCCCGAGGGGTCTACACACGTGAAGCGCACGGTCATCTGGGTACTGTTCCCGAAGCTCGCCCTCGAGCGGTGAGAGACGAGGTGAGCGGGGCTGCTGCAGGCGAGCCGGCCGGTCCAAAGCGCGCTCGACGGGATGACCGCTGTCGCGACCGCCGCATACATGAATCCGCAGAAGATCGCCACGGTGATCGCCACACCCAGCGCCCACGGGTTGCGCCAGAACGGCGCGCGGCGTGACGCTCCCGGCCAGGCGCCTGCGGTTGTGTGAACGCTGCCCCCGTGCGACGAGCGCGCGTCCGCCACTGCCATGCCCGCGTGATCTGGCCTCTCGCTCTCCTCGCAGGCATCCAGCACCGACTCCTTCGCGGCTGCAAACGCTGCGTCGCCGAGGTTGCCGCGCCGGTGCAAAGCCGCGAGCTTCTCCAAACGGTCGACGGGGCTTTGCATGCTGCTGCCTCCTCCTCTCAGCGCGGCGAAGCCGGGGCCGCGCCCTTTCAGTGTCGCTGGCGCACGCGGCCGGCGCGGATGAGCCGGGCGACGCCCAGGACGTATATGCGGAGACAGAGGCGAAATGCCGACTCTTACGCCGCCGGCTCCTCCGTCTCCGCGTCGACCACCTCGCTGCGCAGTAGCGCGACGTGGCCGATGATCTGACCGATCGTTTCCTGGTCGACTTCGAGCGATTCGAGCGTGTCGGTGAGGTGCTGCGCGACGCGGTCGAAATCGCTGTCGATAATGTCGCGGCCGGCATGCGCCTCGCGCATGGATCTGCCCTTGTAGCGGTCCGGTCCGCCCAGCGCCATAGCGAAGAAGGCGGCCTGATGTCCCTTCAGCCGCTGCATGGGGATCTCTGCGAAGAAGGGGGCGAGCGCCGGATCGGCCAGCACGCGCCGGTAGAACTCTTCCACCGCGGCCAGCACCGCCGGCTGCCCGCCGATCGCGTCGTAGATCGAAGTATCGTGCCGCATGACGTTTCGCTCCTCGGCGCTCCGCGCCACCGGAATCGATGACGCGGGCGACCTGCTTGTCCGTGACGTGAAGTGACGGAGGGGGGCGCTGCCGCGGCCCCGGCGCAGAGAGGGACGCAAGGGCCGGCAGCCGCGCTATGCCCAGTAGGTGGAGATGTTGACGAGGACGTGGCACTCGCCGTCGCCGTTCCAGGGCGAGTGCAGCGAGGAAGCAGGGGACGGTGCGAGCGGGCTAGAGCACGCCGATGATGCTGAATTCGCCCTGGATGCCGCCGGCCTTGCGCATGGCAAGCGACGGGTCCGCCTCTCCAGCGGTACTGGTGGGGCTGCCCAGCGCCGGCAAGGTGAAGTTCAGCGCGGAGGGCATCTGTGGGCCGAAGTCGGGCACCTTAATGCCGTAGCCCTGTACCTCGTCCCGCGCCTCGTTGCCGCTGGTGCTGTTCGGCAAATCGGTCGCTGATTGTGTCGCGTCACGCATGAGTCTCACCTCGTTGAGCAGATACTCGGCGGCGCTCACCGCCGGCATGCTCAGCATCGCGCGGACTCTCCCCGGTTTCGCTCCGCGAGACTACGCAAGTTAAGGGCGCTGTGTGGTGCAGCCAACAGTGAAGCCGCCAGCCGAAGGCGCGGTCCGAGCGAAGACGTGAGGAGGCAATCCACGCGGTCCGCGCTCCGCTGGGCCGGGGAGGGGAAGAGGGAAGAGGGGCGGGAGGTCGGACTCAGTTGTCGTCGCGGCCGGCGCCGTCGTGTTCGCGCCACCAGACGGCAAGGGCCACGCGGCCGCGCTGTCCGGTCTTGGGGTAGATGCGGGCGAGATGGCTTTCGACGGTGCGTACGCTGATGCCGAGGTCGTCGGCGATCGCACGGTTGTTGGCGCCCGCGGCGACGAGGCGGCAGACCTCGCGCTCGGTCGGCGTGAGGCCATCGTCGGCCACCGCCGCGCGCGTGCGGCGCGGAATCCGCTGGGTGTTGGCGCGCAGCAGCAGCGCCGTCTGGCGGCGGGCGTTGCCGGCGCCCAGCTCGCCAAACGCCTTGTAGGCCGCCGCGAGGTCGCCGGCGTCGCGCAGCGCCAGCGCCGCTTCGTATGGGCAGCGCATGGCCGCAAGCCGCCCGGCGACGGCGCGCAGCCCCTCGGCATCCTGGCCGACGATGCCGGCGGCCCACTCCCAGAAAACGCCCAGCGGCGAATCGTCTGCGAGCCACGGCGGGCGAGACGGCGCTTCTCCCGCGCTGAGCGCCTGCGCGACCGCGGCCACGCCGGCGACCCGCGCATGCCGGCGGCGATCGGCCTCTTCGTAGACGCGCTGCGCCAGCCCGGCCGCGGCAGCGTCCGGCTCGACCAGCGCCAGGTCGAGCTCGGCCAGTCCGAGCAGCGCCTGGTGCCGATAGGCGTCGTTTCGCTCGGCGGTGTTCAGCAGCGCCCTGGCCCGCTCAAGCGACCCGGCTCGGGCCTCAGCGATGATGTTCGCGCAAAGCAGGGTGCTGCCTTCCAGTGAGCCGGGCTGCGGCGGCGTCAGCGTTCGCGCGAGCTCGCGCGCCGCGGTGTAACGGCCGAGCTGCACCAGTTCCAGCACACGGTGCGGGTCGGCCCAGGGCAGCCAGCCCAGCTCGTGCCGGCGGATGCCGTCGAGCAGCTCCTCGCGCAGGCGCTCGGCCTCGGCATGGAAGAGCGAGAACACCGAGCCGGCGAAGGTGTTGATGCGCGCGATCACCATGTCGCTGGCATAGTTGCGCCCGCCGGCCGGCACGCTGAGCAACTGCCGGAAGCTGCGGTAGGCGGCCGGGTCTCCGCGGTCCAGCAGGGTGAGCACGAGGTAGGCACGCGCCTCGGAGTCGATGCGCAGCGCCTGGGCAGGGTCGGTCAACTCCCGCGCCATTGTCAGCGCCCGCTCGATCGCGTCGATGGCCTGGTCGGGCGAGACCTGTACCGTGTACTGCAAGGCCCGCGCCACGGCGACGTTCGCCTTCTGAAAGCTGACGGGGCGATCGGCCAGCACCTGTTCGGCGGCGTTCATGTGGCTGCCGGCCGCGGGCAGGTGCCCATGCAGCCGGGCCGCGTTGGCCGCGCGCTGGTGCAGCAGCGAGATCGTCTCCGGATCGCCGCCGGGCAGGGCGATCCCTTCCTCGTTGAGCCGCTGCGCCTCGACGAAGCGGCCGAGGCGGAAGGCCTCCATGGCGGCCGCCCGCAACGCCGCACGGCGCTGCTCCGTTTCCAGGTCAAACGCGAGCGCCCGCTGAAGCTGGGCGAGCGCCTCCGCGTGCGCGTCCACGGCGCCGGCCTCGCGCGCGGCGCGCAGCGCCCAGTCCACGGCGCGCCGATCGCCGGCGGCCGCGTAGTGCATCGCCAGCTCGGGCGCGCCGGCCTCGCGCCGTTCCAACGCCTCGGCCAGGGCGCGGTGGGCGTCGCGGCGGTCCGCGGCGATCATCCCGTCGAGCAGCGAGCGGCGCAGCAACTCGTGCCGGAAGGCCCAGCCGAGCGGCTCTTCGATCAAAACTCCGGCGTCGCGCAGGCCGAGGAAGACGCGGCGCAGCCCCGGCCGGTCGCCGCCGCAGACGTCGGCGGCGACGGCATGGGGAAGCGGGCGGGCAGCCGGCGCAAGGGCGGCGAGGGCGGCGCAGGCGCCAGGAGTCGCGTTCTCCAGCCGGTCCAAGCGCAGCAGCAGGCGGTCGCGCGCGGCGGCGATGGCGCTGTTGCCGCGCGCCAGCGTTTCGGCGAACCAGGGATTGCCGCCGCTGTCACGGTAGATGCTGTCGGCGTCGATCTCGGCATCGCCCCGGGCGCGCACGGCGGTGACCAGCATGGCCACTGCCTCACGGGACAGCGGCGCCAGGTCAAGCCGCTGAGCCCGGCCCTGCGCCACCGTTTCGGTCACGGCAAGCTGCAGGGCAGCAGAACCCTCCGCGGGCCGCAACATGGCAACGATCAGCCAGGGACGCTCGCGGCTCTCCAGGCAGAGGCGCACGAGTACGGCGATGGTGCCTTCGTCGGCGAAGTGCAGGTCGTCCAGCACACACAGCAGCGGCCCCCGCGCACCTACCTGCTCAAACTGCGCCATGACGTTCGCAATCGAACCTTCGCGCGTGGCCGCTGGCTCGAAGCCGGGCAGGGCGCGCTTCAGCGCCAGGTATGGCTCAGGCGGGGCGACGGGTTCAGCGGCTCCCCACAGCGCCCGCGCGCCGCTCTCGCGGAGGAGTTCGTGCACCAGGCGCGTTTTGCCGCCGCCCGCCTCGGCACAAACCAGCCACGCCGATCCGTGCCCGGCCCGCACCTCGCGCCAAGCTCGGCGCAGGCGATCGAGCTCCAGTTCGCGCTCCAGCAGCCGCGAGGAGTACCGTGCTGCCACCATGCGGCCGTCCTGCGCGCAGCGGCGTCATCCCCCCGGTCTCGCGCCGCTCCGTCCGGGCCGTGCGATCGAGCGTGACCGGCCGAAAGACTCCCGCGTAGTATACGGTATCGACTGGTGCGGAACGCTCGTACAGGTCGGAGGGCGGCCGCGGGCAGCACATGAACGTGCGAGTTCGGTGCCTCCCGCTTCGGTGTGGCAGCGATCCGGAGGCGGCGTTGGCGCGAAGCACGCGGAGGAGCCTCTATCAGGCGATCGGCGGCGCGCCGGTGCTCGAAAAGGTGGTCGATGCGTTCTATCTGCGCGTGCTTGGCAACGCGCGGCTGGCCGCGTTCTTCGCGCACACGGACCTGGAGGAGTTGAAGCGGCACCAGCGCGAGTTCCTCGGCCTGGTGCTGCACGGGCCGGAGCAATACACGGGGCGCTCGATGCACGAGGCGCACGCGGGCCGTGGCATCACCGCAGCCGACTTCGATCGTATGCTGATCTACTTCAACGAAGCGTTCGCCATCGCCGGCGTGCCGGAGCCGCTGGTCGCACGGGCGCTGGCAGCGGTTGCGCCATACCGGCAGGAGATCGTGGCGCAATAGCAAGCGGCACCTTCACGGACTCGGCTGGCAACGTCGCGGTGCGGGCGCGCTGCGGCCGGAGCTTGCAGGCATCAAGCGTCAGGCCATGTCCGCCCAGCGATCGACGCGGCCGACTACGCTCGCCGCTGCCGGCCCCGCCGGCGCGTCAGGCGCACGTCGCCGGAAGCGTAATCGAGCGAGAGACGGAAGTGTTGCAGCACATCCCAGCCCATCAGGGATGGCATTTCCTCGTTCTCACGTGTGAGTTGCGCGATGTAGATAGGTTGGCGCAGCGCTAGATGACGTCCTGATTCATGCGCGAACCTGTAAACCGCTGGCATGGGGAAGAATGCGCTGCTTCCGCCTATGCCGAAGCCGCCGGATGTGGATGGCCACGCGCGCGGATCGCGCAGCCGATCATCCGGGATGCCTGCCCAAGTCCCCGCGTCGTTCGGTTGCAGGCAAGTGAACTGAGCACCCGTGTCAATCACGAAGTCGATCTCAGCCGGCTCGGGTGTAATTCCGTTGATTGACAGTGCGATGCGTACGATGGGAAACGGATTCTGGAGCCTAAGGTCTTCGAGTCGCTCAAAGCTTCCGCGGATCACAGGATCAACATCAGGGGCTTGGTGATCATTTTCCTTGCCCACACGTCGCCTTGATCGAAGCCCAGCTGCCGGGCGGCCTCCCACACGTCAGCAAGGTGCGGCGCGACGGCGACGATTTCACCCGTCGCTCGTCGCACGGCGACAAATTGATCCGGGTATCGTGCCGTCAGCTCCTCGCGGTGCATTCGCCAGAAGGCGCGCTCCCGGTCCAGCGGCGACAGCACCACAGGAGGTGCTACTGTTCGTTTCGTCATCTTGACGCTTCTCTCGGCGGAGTATGCGCAAAGGATGTCCTCTTCAGCATAGCCGCTGCGGCTGTCCCGTGCTGGGCTTGAGAGCCGCCCGCCGCGCGGCCGCGGTTTCTATGCTATCGTGGCCCCGTTGCCGGCGTTTTCCGCGAGTGGCGGCGCCGGCACGAGCAGGAACCGGCGAGGCGTGGGATGCAGGATTTGGCCGGGAAAGTCGCGGTGATCACCGGCGGCGCCAGCGGCATCGGCCTCGCCACGGCGCGGCGCTTCGCCCGTGAGGGCTTGAAGATCGTGATCGCCGACATCGAGCAGGCGCCGCTCGACGCCGCGGCACGTGGCCTTGAGGCGGCCGGCGCCGAGGCTCTTGGCGTGCGGACCGACGTCGGCAAGCTGGAAGACGTGCAGCGCCTCGCCGAGCGTACGGTTCAACGCTTCGGCAAAGTCCACGTCGTCTTCAACAACGCCGGCGTCAACCGCGCCGGGCCGATCCAGGAAATGACGCACGCCGACTGGCAGTGGGTGTTGCAGGTCAACCTCTGGGGCGTGATCCACGGCGTCGAGGTCTTCGTGCCGCGCCTGCTTGAACAGGGTGAGGGTGGGCACATTGTCAACACCGCCTCGTTCGCCGGCCTGATCCCGAACCAGGGGCTGGGCGTTTACTGCGTCTCCAAGTACGGCGTGCTCGGCCTCTCCGAGGTCCTGTTCCGCGACCTCAGCGCCTACGGCATCGGCGTCTCCGTGCTCTGCCCGATGGTCGTGAACACCAACATCCGCTTCGCCGGCCGCAACCGCCAGCCGGAGTTCGGCGGGCCCGTGGCGGCGCCGACGCGCTCCGAAGAGGAGCAGGAGGCCGTGGTCGGCCGCCACATCGAGCCGGACGAGGTGGCCGAGCTGGTGCTGAAAGGTGTGCGCGAGAACCGGCTCTACATCCATACGCACGCCGAGGCGCGCGGCTTCATCCAGCGGCGTTTCAACCGCATCGACCGTGCCTTCACCGACGCCGGGCTGGTCTGAATGCAGGTGATAGGTGCCAGGTAACAGGTGACAGGCGGGATGAGCGAGCGGATCGGCTTCATCGGGCTTGGGCACATGGGCGGCCCGATGGCGCGCCGGCTGCACGGCGCCGGCCATCCCCTCGCGGTCTGCGACGTGAACGCGGCGGCGCTGGCGCCGTTCGCCGACCGGGCCGAGGTCACGGTCTGCGGCACGCCGCGCGCCGTGGCCGAGGCGGCGGACGTCATCTTCGCCAGCCTGCCTGAGCCGGCCGTGCTGGAAGCGGTCGCGACGGGCGAGGATGGCATCATCGCGGCGGCAGGCTTTCGCGGTTGTCTGATCGACCTCTCCACGACCGGCGTGACGGTGAGCCGGCGGGTGGCCGCGGCGCTGACGGCGCGCGGCATCGGCTTTCTGGATGCGCCCGTGAGCGGCGGAATCCGCGGTGCCGAAGAGGGCACGCTGGCGGTGATGTGCGCGGGCGAGGCGGCGCTCTACGAGGCGCACCGCGACCTGCTCGGCATCATTGGCAAGAACGTCTTCTACCTCGGCGCCGAGCCGGGCATGGGGCAGGCGATGAAGCTGGTCAACAACATCCTCTCCTCGATGGCGCTGGCAGCGACGTCCGAGGCGCTGGCCGTGGCCGCGAAGGCGGGGATCGACCCTGCCCTCGCGGTCGATGTGCTGAACGCGGGCAGCGGCAGCAACAGCGCCACGCTGGGTCAGATCCCGCGCCAGGTGTTGACGGGCCGCTTTCAGGGTGGCTTCCTCACGAAGCATATGCTGAAGGACGTGAAGCTGTTCGAGGAGCTGGCCGAGTCGCTGGGCGTGCCCACGATCGTCTGCGAGGCGAACGTCAACGCCTGGCGCCACGCCGTCGCCGAAGGCTACGGCGATGACGACTTCACCAGCATTGCGAAGATGGTTGAAGCCAGAGGAGGAGTACGGCTCCGCGAAGAGAGTCGCGCCACCTGAATCGGCGATTCACTCTGCGATGAGGCGTGCAAGTCATGGATCAGAAGCAGTGGCTAATACTATGGGAAGACTACTACGAAATCCTTCAGGTGCACAGGAATGCCACCCTTCCAGTGATCGAAGCCGCCTATCGACGCCTATCGCAGGAGTATCACCCAGACAAAGTCAACGGTGACAACTCTGTCATGAAGAGCCTCAATCGTGCTCATGATGTGCTGAGTGACGAAGTGGAGAGGAGAGCCTATGACTGCGACTGGGATATACGCGACAATCTTGATCGATCCTCCGGTACATATTCACGCCAAGAAAGTTCGAGTCATTCCGCTTCGAATCGCGAGGACGATGGTAATCAAGAACTTTATCTTATGGAAGCCGAGGCGATGTTTGGAACATCAATGTCAGATAAAGGCGATCTGGTCTTCACTGATAGAAGATTGCTCTATGTTCCAAGGCTGTATACATCTGATATCACCGTTGTCAGTATTCCGTATCATGAAATAGCTACCGCAAGACAGGAAAATTCGTATGTGGTGATCCCCACACTAGTCATCTGCATGAGAGATGGGGGGCAATGGAAGTTTGTGATCCAAAAGGGAGTAATACCATCTGTTCTCAGCTTCCTTCAAATGCTACTGGATCCGGCGACTTACCATGCATACGTGGCCCAGTTCGGACAAGCCATGCCTATCGACTTGGAAGAGCGTGTCTTTGGCAATGGCAAGAGCGCAGGAGCTGTGCGTGAGGGGGAGTGTGCTGCGGTCGTAACTGGAAAGTTTGCGGTCACACTGATCACAAACTCGCAAAAGCGCACGGGGCTGATCATAATATACAGCACCGGATTTGCATTCTATCAGAATCCTGTCACTCCGGGGCAGTCCCCGACGGCTAGCAATGCATGGAGGGATGTTGAGAGGATAGATAGCCGCGGGGGCACTGGCCTGTTCCGGAAGCATCTCTTGATTCACCTGCACAACGGGATATCGTTTCAGTTTGAGGTGAGCCGCTGGGATCGGTCTGACATTTCTAATGCCTTGGCCAAGGCCATTGAGCTATATTCGCCGACTCCATGACATCCCGGTGGGCTGCTAGCTGGGTGTCCTCTGTTAGTGGGCAGCGATGATCGAGTCAAGGGATTGACGATGGCCGGACGGCTTGAGGGCAAGGTTGCGTTGGTGACGGGCGGCGGCAGCGGCATTGGCCGCGCCTGCTGCCTGCGCTTCGCCAGAGAAGGCGCCGCGGTCTGCGCCGCCGACATGAACCTCGAAGGCGCCGCCGAAACGGTGCGCCAGGTCGAGGCGGCCGGCGGCAAAGCGACGGCGCTGCAGGTGGACACCACCGACCAGGCGGCGAACGAGCGCATGGTGCAGCAGTGCGTCTCGGCCTTCGGCGCCGTCGATGTGCTGGTGGCCGCGGCGGGCATCGGCTCCGGCAGGCCGGCGACGGAGGAGCAGCCCCAGCAGCCGTTCACGGTGCTGACGATGCCGGTGGACTGGTTCAAGCGCGTGATCGACGTCAACTTCTGGGGCGTCTACTACTCGGACAAGGCCGCCGCCGCCTGGATGCTGGCTAACAAGCGGCCGGGCAGCATCATCAACCTCGGCTCGATCATGTCGCGCATGCCGGGGCAGGGCGGCGCCTACAGCATCAGTAAGGCGGGCGTCTGGATGCTGACCAAAGTGCTGGCGATGGAGCTGGCGACGAGCGGCATCCGCGTCAACGCCATCGGCCCCGGCTTTATCGAGACGCCGATGACGGAGCGCCTGCGCACCGATGAGGAGGCTCAGCGCCGCGTGCTGGGTATGACCTGGATGGGCCGCTTCGGCCAGCCGGAGGAGATCGCCAACACGGCGCTTTTCCTCGCCTCGGACGAGGCCTCGTTCTTCACCGGCGAGCTGCTGCACCCCAGCGGCGGCGTGTTCGTGGGCTGAAGCCCGCCGGAGATCGTAAATCGAGGAAGCGCCATGCCCGCTCGCTCCGGCCAGCAGTACATCGAGTCGCTGAAGCGGCGCAAGCCGTGTGTCTATCTCGGCGGGCGGCGCGTTGTCGACGTGACCGAAGAACCGATCTTGCAGGAGCCGATGCGCGCGATCGCCGAGCTGTACGACATGCAGCTCGACCCGGCCTACCGCGAGGTGATGACCTTCTGCTCGCCCAGCAGCGGCGATCCGGTCTCGACCTCGTTCCTCGTGCCGCGCTCGCGGGCAGAGCTGATCCAGAAGCGGCAGCACTGCAAGCTGCGCGCCGACCACAACTTCGGCTTTTTGGGCCGCGGGCCGGACTTCATGAACTGCTTCGTCACCGGCTGGAGCCTGGCGAAGCAGCACTTCGCCAGAGGGAAGCCGGAGTACGGCGAGAACGCCGTGCGCTACCATGAGTTCGCGCGGGAGAACGACCTGTTTCTCACGCACATGCTGATCAACCCGCAGATCGACCGCTCGCGTACCTCGGCGCAGCAGGAGGACCCGTTCCTGCACCTGGGCAAAGTCGGGGAGACGAGCGAGGGGATCGTCGTACGCGGCGCTAAGATGCTGGGTACGATGGCGCCGCTCACCGAGGAGGTCGCGGTCATCCCCTACGGCGGCGTGGCGCCCGGCGACGACGCCTACGCCGTGACGTTCTCGATCCCGATCGATACGCCCGGCATGAAGTTCATCTGCCGCGAGACGGTTTCGCCCTTGCCACGCTCGCGCTTTGACCACCCGCTCAGCAGCCGCTTCGAGGAGATGGACTGCATCGCCATCTTCGAGGATGTGGTCGTGCCCTGGGAGCGGGTGCTGGTGGACGGCTCGCCGGGCAGCGGCGCGATCATCAACCCGATCTTCGCCGCCGTGGGCTCGACGACCGAGCTGCAGATCGCGGCGCGCATGCTCAGCCAGATGGAGTTCTTCTGCGGCCTGGCCACGAAGCTGGCGGACTGCATCGGCATCACCGGCTTTCTGCACGTGCAGGAGAAACTGGGCGAGATGCTCTCGTATCTCGAGATCGCCCGCGCCGTCTTCTACGGCACGGAGGCGACGGCGCAGCCGGGGCCAGACGGCGTCTGGCTCTCCGGCGGGCTGGGCGGCCGCGCGTTTCACCTGCACACGCCGCAGATCTACGCCCGCTTCGTCGAGATCGTGCAGAGCCTGGCCGGCGGCGGCTTCTTCTACGCGCCGTCGGAGGCGGACCTGCTCAGCCCTGAGATCCGGCCGTATGTGGACAAATTCGTGCGCGGGCGGCCGGGCATCTCTGCGGAGGAGCGGGTGTCGCTGTTCAAGCTCGCCTGGGACGTGACCGGCGAGTCGTTCGCGCAGCGCATGCAGCAGTACGTGAGGTTCTACTCCGGCGACCCGATCCGCAACATGGCCGGCTTCTACCTGCAGTACGACAAAGAGCCGCTGAGCGAGATCGTGGAGCGGGCGCTCGGCCGGCGCGAGGGCACGTCGCTGCCGATCTCGTCCGAGCGCCCCGGCGCCCGCCCGCGCTACCGCCCGCCGCCCGGAGCGATGGCCGGCGCCTACCCCGCGGGTACGCAGCCGCAAAGCACCGTTTCGGGTGCTCGGCCCGCCGGAGGCGTGACCGATGGCTCGACAGGAAATAGCAACTAGAAAATAGGAAACAGGAGTGAGTGGGAAAGCGATGTTGGACGGCGTTCCCTCCGGCCCATCCGCGCTTGGACACCTGCGCATCTGCGACTTTACCGGCCAGCTCGCGGGCGCGGGCGCAACGCGCTTCATGGCCGCTTTCGGCGCGCAGGTGATCCGCATCGAAGACCCGACCAATCAGGGCCGCTGGGACATCCTGCGGCAGATGGGGCCGTTCAAGGACCACAAGCCGGGGACAGACCGCAGCATCAGCTTCAACAACCACAACGTCGAGAAGCTGGGGATCACGCTGAACCTGCGCACCGCCTCGGCGCGGCGGGCGCTCGAAGACCTGATCGCCGTTTCGGACGTGGTCTCGGAGAACTTCGCCGCGGGCGTGATGGAGCGGCTGGGCTTTGGCTACGAGCGGCTGCGGCAGATCCGGCCGGACATCGTCTACGTCTCCAACTGCGGCTTCGGCCACACCGGGCCGTACAAGCAGTACAAGACCTGGGGGCCGAGCGTGCAGGCGTTTTCGGGCCTGACCTTTCAGTCCGGCCTGCCGGACCAGCCGCCGGCCGGCTGGGGCTACTCCTACATGGACCACACGGGCGCCTACTACATGGCGATCGCGATCATGGCCGCGCTCTTCCACCGCGAGCGCACGGGCGAGGGCCAGTGGGTGGACATGGCCACGACCGAAGTCGCCGCCACGCTGAACGGCCCCGCGTTGCTGGACTACACCATCAACGGCCGCCCGCTGCGCCGCCCCGGCATGCCCAACAGCAACCGCGACCAGGGGCTTGAGCTGGGCCATCGCATGGTTCCGCATGGCGTCTACCCGGCGAACGGCGAGGACCGCTGGGTGGCGATCGCCTGTCGCGATCAGCACGACTGGGAGTGCATGTGTTCGGCGCTTGATCTCCCCTGGATGAAGGAGAAGCGCTTCCAAACGCTGGAAGGGCGCGCTGAGCACGAGGACGAACTTGACGCGTTGATAGCGGACTGGACCGGGCGGGCCGAGGCCCGCGAAATAGCCCAGCTGTTGCAGGAGCACGGTGTGCCGGCGAGCGCCGTCGTGTCGCCGGAGGAGCGCATCGACCACGATGTGAATACGGCGGCGTGGGGGCTGTGGCCGGAGGCGCAGCACACCGAGCTCGGCGGCGTGCGCGTGGATGGGCAGCCGGTGCACCTGTCCGAAACAGACTGGACGATTGAGCGCGGCGCCGCCTGCCTTGGTGAGCACAACGGCTGCGTGCTCGGCGAAATCCTCGGCTACAGCACGCCGGCGATCGGAGTGATGCAGCAGAGCGGTGCGATATGACGGCAGGGCCGCTCACCGGAGTCACGGTCATTGAAGTGGCCAGCGAGTACGGTTCGTTTGCCGGCAAGCTCATGGCCGACATGGGCGCGGCTGTCGTCCTGGTCGAGCAGCCCGGTGCTGATGGACTCACGCCCGAGCGGCAGCTCCTGCGCTGGCACTACCACACGAGCAAGCGCGGCGTCACGCTCAACCGGGAAGCGGCGGCGGGCGGCGCTCTCTTCGATCGTCTGGTGCGGCAGGCCGATGTCTTGCTCGCGTGCCCCGTCGCCGGCGCCGCGCCGGGGCTGGCGCCCGATTCAGATTGGCACGAGCTGCTGCAGCGGAATCCTCGCCTGATCGTGGTGACGATCACGCCGTTCGGCCTCGCCGACCCGCGTACGAACCAGGCGTTCACCGACCTGACCATCCTCGCGGGCGGCGGGCCGGTGTGGATGTGCGGCTACGACGACCACGCGCTGCCGCCGGTGCGCGGCGGCGGCAACCAGGGCTACCACACCGCCTGCCATTTCGCCGTGATGTCCACGCTCGTCGCGCTGCTCTCGCGCGAGCGCAGCGGCCGCGGCCAGCACATCGACGTCAACATGCACGCCTGCGCCAACGTCACGACGGAAGCCGGCACGTACACCTGGCTCGGCATGCGCGAGACCGTGCAGCGCCAGACCGGCCGCCACGCCTCCGTGCACGGCACGCAGCCCACGCAGATCCGCTGCGCCGACGGCCGCTACGTCGTCTCCGGTGTGCCGCCGCGCACGGCCGCCCAGTTCCGCAGCGTGCTCGACTGGCTGCACGAGCTGGGTATCGCCGAAGAGTTCGACCAGACGCCGATCCTCGAACTGGCGATCGAAGAGACCGGCGGCCTCAAGCTCGACCGGGTTGCCAGCGACGACAACGTGCGCGCCCGCCTCGGCGCCGGCCGCGACGCGCTCAACTTCATCGCGGAGCGCACGCCGGCCATGGACTTCTTCCAGGGCGCGCAGCAGCGCGGCTTCCAGGTCAGCATCGTCTACAGCCCGGAAGAGGCGTTCGAAGACGAGCACCTGAAGGCCCGCGGCTTCCAGGTCGAGGTCGAGCACCCGGAGCTAGGCAAAACCTTCCTTTACCCCGGCGCGCCGATCCGCTTCACCAGGACCCCGTGGCAGATCCGCCGCCGTGCCCCGCTGCTCGGCGAAGACAACGCCGAGGTCTTCGCTGAACTGGGCCTGACCGAAGCAGATCTGGCGAAGCTGCGGGCCGAAGGCGTAATTTGAGGGCGTAGGTCGGAGGGCATAGGGCGTAGGAGAGAGGCTGGCGGGCCTCACCCGGCTTTCGGCCCTCACCCCCGGGATATCCTCTGGTCCCAATCCTGGGCGAGGGGAGGCTCGGCATCGCGATGCCGAGAGGGAGCATGGGTAACCGCACCGGCTACGGAGCGCCCGACGCAGGATCGCCCCTTCTCCCAGGATTGGGAGAAGGGGAAGGGGGATGAGGGCCGACAGGCCGCAAGGAGCCAGCGAATGGTCACCGCACAGCCGCTCAAGATCATCGACGTCGACACACACATCTCGGAGCCGGCCGATCTCTGGACCTCGCGCGTCTCCACCAAGAAGTGGGGCGACAAAGTCCTGCACGTCAAGAAGAACGAGGAGCGCGGCAACCTCGCCTGGTTCATCGGCGACGAGATGATCGCCGCCGCGCCGGCCGCGGCGATGGCCGGCTGGAAGGAGCCGCCGCCCAACAATCCGCCGACGTACGAGGATGCGCACCAGGGCGCCTTCAACCCGATCGAACGGCTGCGGCTGATGGACGAAGAAGGCATTTACGCCCACGTGCTCTATCCCAACGTCGCCGGCTTCGGCAGCGGCCGCTTCCTCAAGCTCAAGGACCCCGAGCTGATGCTGGAGAGCGCCAGGGCCTACAACGACTTCGCGATCGAGTGGTCGGCGCCGGGCAAGGGGCGGCTGGTGCCGCTCTGCGTGCTGCCCTTCTGGGATGTCGAGGCGTCGGTGAAGGAGATGCACCGCGCCCGGAAACTCGGGCATAAAGGCGTGATCTTCACCAGCGAGCCGGACGACTTCGATCTGCCGATGCTGGCCGATCCGCATTGGAACCCGATCTGGGCGGCGGCGCAGGACCTGCAACTGCCGATCAACTTCCACATCGGCTCCGGCGACCTCAGCTCGGAGCACAAGCAGTTCAAAGAGAACGGCAAGCACGCCAACTTCGCCGCCTCCGGCGTCGGCCTCTTCATCAACAACGCCTACGCCGTGATGGAGATCATCTTCAGCGGCATCTGCCACCGCTTCCCCGATCTGAAGTTCGTTTCCGTCGAGAGCGGCATCGGCTGGATCCCGTTCCTGATGGAGGCGATGGACTGGCAGTGGGTCGGCAGCGGCGTTCGTGAAGAGCATCCGGAGTACAAGTTGCTGCCCAGCGAGTACTTCAAGCGCCAGATCTACGCCTGTTTCTGGTTCGAAACGACGGCGCCGCAGCGGCTGCTGGACGTGATCGGCCACAAAAATGTGCTGTTCGAGACGGACTTTCCGCACCCGACCTCGCTCTATCCCGCCGAGACGGCCAAGGAGCATATCGAGCGCTGCATGGCGGGCCAACCCGAAGAGGTGCGCCGCGCCGTCTTCCACGACAACGCCGCCGCGCTCTACCACCTCGACTTCTGACCTCACCCCCAACCCCTCTCCATGCCATGGAGAGGGGGCTTTTGCGGGCCAGGGGGTGCTTCCAGACTTCAAAACGAGTTCCGCAGCCTCCCCCTCTCCATGGCATGGAGAGGGGGCCGGGGGGTGAGGCCATGCAGTACATCCGTATGTACGCCGGCGACGACGGCCAGACGCACTTCGAGGACGTGCAGATCGAGCTTTCGGCCAACGGCTCCTCGGAGACGTCGAAGCTCTTCAATGGCGCGGGGATCATCTTCCGCACCAGCCCGGCAGACCAGCTCGTGGACTGGCACCATGCGCCGCGCCGGCAGTTCGTGATCACGCTCTCCGGCGAGGCCGAGGTCGAGGGCGCCAACGGCGAGAAGCGCCACATCGGCCCCGGCACGATTCTGCTGGCCGAAGACCTGACGGGCAAGGGCCACATCACCAGGGGCCTGGGCACGCAAGAGCGCGTATCGCTCTTCATCCCGCTGTCGGACTGAGCGGTTGGGCGCGTAACCGCGGCTCTGGCCCTCACCCCCTTCCCCTCGCCCAATCCTGGGCGAGGGGCGATCCTCGGGTGCTGGCTCGGACGGCGTCCGGTAAACCGCAAACCGATCGGAACGCTTCAGGCCGGATCGTCTCCCTCTCCCAGGATTGGGAGAAGGCGAGACGAGAGGTTGAGGGCCGAACGGCCGCGGGCATGCCTGGCGCGCTGTTGAAGGGCGCGGATTTGGCGTATTGTGACCTCGAAGCCGCCGCATGCCGGCAGTCATGGCGGAGCCCGGCGCACCCGGTTCACGAGAGAGGTGACGAAGATGGCGCAGATCTTCTACTCCTGCGATTCGCACGTGGTGGAGGCGGCCGAGGTCTACGACGGCCTCGTCGATCGCTTTGGCGACCGGGCGCCGCGCGTGGTGGACGGCGTCAACGGCCGCGAGGGCGTCTATCTCTACTGGCCCAAGCTCAACCGACCGATCCTCGTCGGCCGGCTCGGCATCGCCGGCAGCCGGCTCGACCAGCCGGAGACGCACGAGCGCATGAAGCACGGCTGGGAGGGGATGAATCCCGGCGTTAAGGACCCGGTGGCGCGGCTCAATGAGCAACAGGTCGACGGCATCGTCGGCGAAGTGATGTATCCCAGCCTGAACATGTTCACCTTCGCCGTCCCGGACCGCGAGGTGGCGCAGGCGGTGATGCAGCGCCACAACGACTGGATCCGTGACTACTGCTCGCACTCGCCGGAGCGGCTGATCGGCGTCGGCTGCCTGCCGCTGCCCGACGTGGACGAAGCGATCGCGGAGCTGTACCGCTGCGCGAAGATGGGCATCCGCGGCGTCGCCATCCCCTGCACGGCGCCCGTCGCCAAGCCGTACAAGGATCCGGTCTACGAGCCGTTCTGGGCGGCGGCGGAAGAGGTCGGCCTGCCGATCACGATGCACATCTTCTGCGGCGCCGAATGGGGCATGAGCCTGCCCGACTACTGGGATCCGATCGTCGGCTACACGCTCTCGCACGCCGGCATCTGGAACACGGTCAGCAACCTGATCACGAGCGGCGTCTGCGAGCGGCATCCGAAGCTGCGTTTCATCTGCGCCGAGTGGGAGACGGGCTGGCTGGGCCACGTGCTCAAGCGCTTCGACCACGCGATCTACCGCAGCCGCAACGACGCCTCGCCTGACCTGAAGATGACGGGAAGCGAGTATTTCAAGCGCCAGTTCTACGCGACGTTCGAGGACGACGACATCGGCGTGGAGACACGCTATTCGATCGGCGTGGACCGGCTGCTGTGGGGCAACGACTACCCGCACCACGACTCGATCTGGCCGCGCTCGCAAGAAGTATTGCGCGAGATCATGGCCGGCGTGCCGGATGACGAGCGCGAGGCGATGGTCTGGAAGAACGTGCAGCAGCTCTACGCGATCGACCAGTCGAAGCTGCCGGTGGCCGCGGCGGTGTAAGCGGGCAGTCGGCCCTCACCCTCCCCCAACCCCTCCCTCTCCCAATCCTGGGAGAGGGAGGGGAGCTTTGGTTCGAGGGGACGGAGGCTGCTGCGCGCTGCGGAGGCCACCTGTGGGCGCCTGCAGGCGCCCTGCGCCTGATCAAACAGCTACGCCTTAGCCCCCCAGCCTTCCGCGTCCAGATCTTCCCTTCCTCCGTCATCGGGGGCAACCGAGATGACCTGGGGCGTGGGGGCCACAACTGGCCTCACCCATTGATCACGCGGTGCGGCTCGCCGGCGATGTACGCCTCGATGTTCTCCAGCGTCTGGCCGTAGAACACCCGGTACGTGTCGCCGGTGACGTAGCCGAGGTGCGGCGTGAGCACGACGTTGGGCAGCGTGCGCAGCGGGTGATCGGGCGGCAGCGGCTCGCGGTCATACACATCGATCCCGGCGCCGGCGAAGGCGTTCCGCCGCAGCGCCAGGATCAGCGCCGTCTCGTCCACGATCGGCCCGCGCGAGGTGTTGACCAGGTAGGCGCTGGGTCGCAACAGCGCCAGCTCGCGTTCGCCCAGCAGGCCGCTGCTGCGCGGGCTGAGCACGAGATGGATCGTAACGATGTCGCTTTGCGACAGCAACTCGTCCTTGCTCACCCGCTCGGCGCCGCAGGCCGCTGCCCGCTCGTCGGTCAGGTTCTGGCTCCAGGCGAGCAGGCGCATATGAAAGGCCCGACCAACTTCGGCCACCTGCCCGCCGATGTTGCCCAGGCCGATGATGCCCAGCGTCTTGCCGTCGAGGCCGCAGCCGACCGTCTCCTGCCAGCCGCCGGCGCGCACCGAACGATCCTCGCGGGGGATGCTGCGCACAAGGGCGAGGATCAGCCCCCAGGTCAGCTCCATCGTGGCGCGACCGCCTCCGCCGGTGCCGCAGACGAGCACACCGCGCTCTTTGGCCGCCTCCATGTCGATCGAGGCGTTGCGCATGCCGGCGGTGCACAGCAGCTTCAGGTTTGGCAGCCGTTGCAACAACGAGCGGCGGAAGGGCGTACGCTCACGCAGCGCCATCACCACCTCAAACGGCTGCAGCCGCTCGGCCAGCGCCGCCTCGTCGGTGAGATGGTCGTGAAAGACCTCGACGCTGGCCTTGCCGTCCAGCCGGTGCCAGTCGGCCGAAGTGAGCCCCACATCCTGATAGTCGTCCAGCAGCGCTACGCGCAGCATCGCCGTACCTCCATGTTATATACAGAAAGCATACATGTTGGTGCGGCGGCTGAGTAGCTCGGGCGCGCGTCTGGTCAGGGCAGCGGTTCAACCTGTTTGCTCGAGCGCGCGTCGAAGGCGTCGCGGGCGGCGAGCACCTGCTCGATGTTCGCCTCGGCCCAGGCGCGCAGGGCGCCGATCGGCTCGATCAACGTCGCGCCGAGCGGCGTGAGCGCGTACTCAACGCTGGGCGGCGTGGTGGGATAGACGCGGCGGCTGATGAGGCCGTCGCGTTCGAGGTTGCGCAGCGTCTGCGTCAGCATCTTCTGCGAGATGCCGTCGATGGCGCGGCGCAGCGCGCCGAAGCGGCGTGGACCGAGGCCGAGGAGGTCGATGACCAGTGTCGCCCACTTGTCCGCGATCGAGTCGAGCAGGGTGCGAGTAGGGCAGCCGGCGCTGAACGGGCTCAGCGATGAGACGGCCGCCGGTTCGTCCGAAATGCTGGTTACCATCGGGTACCTACATCACATCTTGGTGCCTTCTTGCGAACCAACACCATCACTACTATCGTAAGTATACACCGCGAACACGGGCGGGCGATCGGAGGTCTTCACATGACCGTCAAAGAACTCGGGCACCTGGTGCTCTACGTGCGCAACGTGCGCGACTCCGCCGCCTTCTACGGCGACGTGCTCGGCTGGCAGCGCATTCCCACGCCGGAGGGCGCGCCGGTGGCGCTCTTCTCCGGCGGGCGCACCCATCACGAGCTGTTGCTGATCGAGGTCGGGCCGGACGCGCAGCCGATCCCCTCGGGCCGCCGGGTGGGCCTCTATCACTTCGGGCTGAAGGTGGGCGACACGGACGAGGATCTGCGCGAGGCGCTGGCGCGCCTGCAGGCCGCCGGGGCGCGCATCGTCGGCGCCAGCGACCACACCGTGAGCCACAGCCTCTACATCCTCGATCCGGACGGCAACGAGATCGAGCTGTACGTCGACGTGCCGGGCGTCGACTGGAAGAACCACCCGGAGCTGGTGCTGGCGCCCGTGAAGGCGCTGGCGCTCTAACCGAACCCCGAAGGGAATCCGTCCAATGACCTCATCTAGCACCGGTGCGGCGCGCATGCCCGCGCTGTACCTCGGCCACGGTGCGCCGCCGCTGGTTGACGACGCGATCTGGCCCGAGCAGCTTGCGGCCTGGGCCGGCGAGTTGCCGCGGCCCTCATCCATTCTTGTGGTCAGCGCCCACTGGGAGTCGGCGCCGCTGACGATTGGCACCACCGGCCCGGCGGAGCTGACCTACGACTTCTACGGCTTCCCGGCGAAGTACTACCGCGTGCGCTACGACGCGCCCGGCGCCGCCGATCTGGCGGCGAAGGTGCGGGCGCTGATGCCGCACGACGAGCCTGTCGCCGAGGATCCCGAGCGCGGCCTCGACCATGGCGCCTACGTGCCGCTGACGGTGATGTACCCCGCGGCCGACATCCCCGTCTTGCAGATCTCGATGCCCTCGCTCGATCCGGAGCGGCTGTTCAGGCTGGGCCGGCGGCTGGCGCCGCTGCGCGACGAGGGCGTGCTGATCATGGGCAGCGGTTTCATGACGCACGGCTTGCCGTATCTCGACTTCCGTGCACCGGATGCGCCCGCGCCCGCCTGGTCGGCCGAGTTCGACGCCTGGGCGACGGAGGCACTGGCCCACGGCGCTGTGGACGAGCTGATCGACTTCCGCCACCGCGCTCCGGCGGTGCGCTACGCCCATCCGACCACGGACCACTTCGCGCCGCTGTTCGTGACGCTCGGCGCGGCGACTGATGCCGCGACCGCGCCGCGGTTCACGATCGACGGCTACTGGTACGGCCTGGCGAAGCGCTCGTTCCAGGTGAACTAAGCCCCCTGCCGCGAAGGGTGGCCCATCAAGCGGGCGAGCATCGGGAGCAGAGGCACAGCCGGCGCCTGGCGGGCTCGGCCGGCGGAGGGGCGCGGGCCAGCGGTGTTAGCGCGCGGAGGGGAAGGCGCCGGGCCGGCGTTCGCGGATGCCCTGGATGCCGGCAGCCACGTCGCCGCCGAAGAAGCCCATCATCTCGGCCATCAGCGAGTAGTCGAACGCGGTGATGCCGCCGAGGCGCAGCCACTGGTTCAGCGCCCGCTTGGTGAAGCGCAGCGCGTGCTGCGGACCGTCGGCCAGCTTGCGCCCCACCGCCATCGCCTCGGACAGCACCTGCGCCCGTGGCACGGCCTTGCTTACCAGGCCGATGCGCTCCGCCTCGCGGCCGTCGATGAAGTCACAGGTGAGCAGATAGTATTTGGCCTTCGCCATGCCGCAGAGCAACGGCCAGATGATGCAGGCGTGATCGCCCGCGGCCACACCGAGCCGCGTGTGACCGTCGGTGAGCCGCGCGTCCTCGGCGATGATCGAGATGTCGGCAAGCAGGGCCACGACCAGGCCGGCGCCGACCGCCACGCCGTTGATCGCCGAGATGATCGGCTTGTCGCAGTTGACGATCGTGTAGACGAGCTCGCGCGCTTCCTTGGCGAGCGCGACGATCGCCTCGTAGCGCTCGTTGGCCGGCAGCGTGTCGCGTGCTTCCAGGTCGCCCAGGTCGCCGCCGGCCGAAAACGCCTGATCGCCGGCGCCGGTGACGACGGCAACGCGCACCGTCGGGTCGTTGTCGATGTCCGGCCAGATTTGGGTCAGCTCCCAGTGCAGGCGGTTGTTGGTGGCGTTGTAGAACTCGGGGCGGTTGATCGTGATCAGGGCGATGCCGTCTTCAACCGCGATCTTGAGGAACTGGTACTCGTCGTACTGCATCTGTGGCGGTCCTTTCCGCGTTGCCCGGGGCCGTACGGTCCTCAGGCGACCGATGCCGTCAGCCAGTGCGGGTTGCGATCGGTGCCGTCGTGCAGGCTGGTGGTCTTATAGCGCTCCCAGGCGCCGTCAGCCGCCGCGGGCGCCGTGCGTGCCAGCAGCGCCGCGCGTTCCTCGGCGCTCAGCGGCGTGAACGCGCCGCCGGCGCGCAGCGCCTGCTCGACCTGCGCCCGCGACTCGCAGCCAGTGATCACGACGGAGACCGGCAGGCTGAGCGCGTAGCGCAGGCACTCCTCGGCGCCGGCGCCGCCGCTCTCGAGAATCCGCCCGCCGGCGAGCGGCTTCATGCCGAGCACGCCGATGCCCCGCGCGACTACCTGCGGCAGCACCATGGCCTCGAAGCTACGGAAGTGCGCGTCGAAGCAGTTGAGCGGCATCTGCACCGTGTCGAAGGGGAAGCCCGACGCGAGCATCTTCAGGTGCACCGCCGGGTCCTTGTGCCCGGTGAAGCCGATGTAGCGCAGTTTGCCGGCCTGCCGCGCGGCCAGCAGCGCTTCGATCGCGCCGCCGGGCGCCAGCAGTGCGTCAGGATCCCCCGGACGGATCACCTCGTGCATCTGCACGAGGTCGATGCAGTCGGTCTGCAGGCGGCGCAGGCTCTGCTCGAGCTGGGCCGCCGCCATCTCGCGCGAGTGCGCGTCGAGCTTCGTCATCAGGAAGACGCGCCGGCGGTAGCCGTCGCGCAGGGCGTGGCCCATACGCACCTCGCTTTCGCCGTTGTGATAGTCCCAGCAGTTGTCGAGGAAGGTGATGCCGCCGTCGATCGCGGCGCGGATCAGGGAGATCGCCGCGCGCCGTTCGATCTTGCCGATGTGGAAGCCGCCCAGCCCGACGGCGCTGACGCGCTCCCCCGTGCGGCCGAGGACGCGGTACTGCATCGCTCGCTGCTCCCGGCGCGCCGAAAAAGCACCGGCGCCTCACCTTCTCCCTATAGTGAGGAGAAGGTGAGGCGCCGGTCCAGAGGGGGGGCGTGAGTTTTCGCGCTCGCCGGCTCGGCCGCGCCGCATGGCCGCCGGAGGCTTCAGGCGCGGGGCGCGGCGCTTATGCTGCACGCCGCGACGACTCGTCCTCGCTGTCAGGTCCGCCCGGGCCATAGCTGCCGGAGCCGGGCGCAGCGAGGCCGGCCGCCGCCGGCGTGGAGCGCTGCAGCCAGCCGCGCAGGCGGGCAAATTTGCTGGGGCCATCTGCCTTGAGGCGAGCCTGCCGGCGGATCTCCCACGGATGGTCCAGCGCGAGCAGGATCATCAGTTCGAACTGATTCATCGTCGTCTCCCTCGCCGGGTGGTCACCCCTGCTTTCTCTGTTACAGGATGCGGTCTCCGCCTGTGCCGCGGCAGCGATCTGCAGGACCGGCCGCAAGCCCGCCGATCGACACTGCGGTGCGCCCTGTTTCCGCTACCAATGGCCGTGGCGCGCCCGCCGGTGTGCGCGGTTGTTCGCCGGGGCGCGGGCCGCTATGCTGCGCGCGATGAACCACCGAGCACCGCTTGCGATCCTCGTGCCCACGCGCGGCGAGTTCACCCCATACGGCGCCCTGCTGCCGGACCTGCAGCCGCTGGCGAGCGCCGGCGCCTGGGAGCTGTACGAGGCCGCGCTGGCGGGGCGCCGCCTGCTGCTGATCCTCTCGGCGGCGGGGCCGGTGAACGCCGCCGCGGCCACAGAGCGGCTGATCGCGCAGTTTGCGCCGGCGGCGGTGCTGCACGGCGGCTCGGCCGGGGCGCACAACCCGGCGCTGATGCCCGGCGATGTGGTGGTCGGCTCACGCTTCGTGATCGTGGCGGCGCCTGGCGTGCGCGAGGCGCGCATCGCTCGCGGCCTGCCCGGCTCGCTGATTCGCTTCTACCGGTACGGCGAGATGGTCAGCCTGGAGTACATCGACGCGCAGCCGGAGCTGCTGCGCCAGGCGGAGCAGGCCGCCGCCGCGGCTTCGCAGGCGGCGGGACCGTGGCAGGCGCCGGGTTGGCCGCAGGCGCTGCCACGCCGGGCGCCGTTCGTGGTCAGCGGGGTGGTCGGCTCGGCGGACGCCTGGACGATCGAGGCCGAGGCGCTGCGGGAGCTGCGCGTGCTCTACCAGGCCGAGTGCGAGGACATGGAGAGCGCCTATGTGGCGCAGGTCTGCGCCATGCACGGCGTGCCCTTCGCGGCCATCCGCGTGATGTCGGACAACGAGGCCGCCTGCGCCCTGACGCCGGAGGAGGTGCCGGCGGCGATCACGGAGGCGGGCGACCGCGCGGCACGGTCGCTGCTGGCGCTGGCGGCCACGCTCACCCGCGCCGGCGTCTAGAAACGCCGCGCCCGGCGAGCGCGATCCAGTGCCCAGAACTCGCCCGTGGCCGCGGCGCCGGCGACGACGACGTTGCTGAGCACGGACCGCGGGCGCAAGCTAGCGCCCGCTGAGCCCAGCGCCACCAGCAGATCGGCGGCATCGACCGCCACACAGGCGCCGAGCAGCGGCGGCGTCTGCGCCGCGGGCGCGAGCAGCAGCGCCGCGCCCAGCATCAGGTCGCGGTTGCCGGCGATGCGGGTGACGAAGCGCGCGTCGGCAGTGGCGCCGGCTTCGGGCAGGGCGAAGAGGCGCGCCGCCAGGCGCGGGCGGGCGATGATCAGCAGACCGACCGCCACGCGGCAGGCGCCGATCAGGCGGACCAGCATCGCGCTTGCTCCCCGGAGCGCCCGCGGCGGCTCAGTCGGCGGCGGCGGAGACGGCCGGCGCCTCGCGCACCTGCACCACGCCGGACGCGCTCAGCTCGCGCAGCTGCTCCGCTGCCAGGCCCAGCTCCTGGCCGAGCACCTCGATGGTGTGCTGGCCCAGCAGCGGCGCCGGGATCATCTCCACGTCCGACTCGCTCATGCGGATCGGCGGCGCGATGAAGTCCCAGGCGCCGCGCTCGGGATGCACGAGTGTGCGCACGGCGCGGCGCTCGCGCATGTGCCGGTTGGTGAAGATGTCGCTGCTGTCGAGCACGGCGCCGCAAGGCACGCCGTGGGCGCCCAGATGCTCCCAGACCTCTTCCTTGGTGCGCTGGCTGGTCCAGGCGGCGATCTCCTCAAACAGGGCGTCGCCGTTCTGGTGCCGCGCCCTGGCGTCGGCGAAGCGGGGGTCCAGCGAGAGCTCGGGGCGGTCGATCGCCGTAACCAGCGCGTCCCACATGCGCGTGGTGACGATCATGATGTAGACATAATCGTTGGGGCCGCCTGGGGCGCAGGGGTAGAGGTCGGTGGGCGAGACCGTGCGGTTGCCGCGGCGCGGCACGGGGTCGCCGGTGCGCTCGCGGTGGGAGAAGGGGCAACGCATGAAGCTGGCGACCGACTCCTGCATCGAGACTTCGACCATCTGGCCGGCGCCGGTTTGCAGGCGCTGGATGTAGGCCGCCATGATGCCCATCGCCAGGTGCATGCCGGTGCCGGTGTCGCCCAGGGTGGGGCCGGGGCGCAGAGGCGGATCTTCCATGCGCCAGCCGGTGGTGCTGAAGGCGCCGCCCGCGGCCTGGGCCACCATGTCGAAGCACTTGAAGTCCTTGTAGGGGCCGGTGGTGCCGAAGCCCTTGAGCGTGGCGTAGATGATGGCCGGGTTGTGCTGCTTGAGCACCTCGTACCCCAGGCCGAGCTTCTCCATCGTGCCCAGGGTGAAGTTTTCGACGACCACGTCGAAGCGCGGCAGCATGCGCAGGAAGAGGCCGCGGCCGGTTTCCGTCGAGAGGTTGATGGCGACGCTGCGCTTGTTGCTGTTGAAGCTGAGGAAGTAGAGCGAGTCGTGGCCGCTGGTGGTGCGCTCGGTGTGGCGTCCGGGGTCGCCGACGCCGGGCCGTTCGATCTTGACGACGTTGGCGCCAAGCCAGGCGAGCAACTGAGTCGAAGAGGTGCCCGCCTCGTACTGCGTCAGGTCGAGAATGCGCATCTGCTCTAGCGCCGGCATCGTGCCCATGCCCTTTCAACGGGCGGCCGCCGCCTGTGGGGTCAGGCGCGCGGACGCTCAGGAACCGCTCGTCCCCATGCTAGCGGCGCCGGGGCCGCTTGCAAAGGGCGACTCGTACGGCAGTGAGCGCGACTTCACCGCGTCCGCGTACGGTTCATGGCTGCGCAGTGAGTTCGCCCGTGTCGCTCGGCTCCATGCGCTTCAGGGTCGGTATGCGGCTGAACGCGCGATCGAAGCTCACCATACGGGTCAGGCCGCGTTGTTCCATGACGGCAATATGAAAGCTGTCGGCGAAGGAGAGGGCAGGCATGCTGACGTAGAGGTCGAACGCGCGAAGGTAGCGCCGCTTGTTCGCCAGACGCACACCGCGCAAGAGCAGCAGCGGCAGGACGCCGTCGCGGATGTCGCTGCGGCCGACCTGATAGAACCGCTGCAGCGTGAAGACCGTCTCAAAGACGACAGTATCGACGGTTTCGACCACTTCCGCACCGCCGGCGACCCGTCGCCAGAGCGCGGTCGCCCTGCGCGAGCGGACGGGGTCGTCCTGAGTCAGGTGGCGCAGGAACAGATTCGTATCGAGAAACGGGTGGTCGGGCATCTACGCTCCCGGACCGTGCACGACCTCGTCAGCAACGCCCTGCTCGAACGCGGCGGTTTCCTCGGCGATGGTTGGCGGCGGCCGCCTTGCGTTATCGTGGAAGATACCGGCAGTCCGCTCAACGACCGCGAGGGCTGCGGCAACGCCGCGGGGGCCCGGCGCCGCAGCGCGACGCCGGAGCACGGGCAGCGGTGCGAGGACAGCGATGTTCTCGCCGTCGCGGCGAAGAACACGCCGGCGACGGCTGGCGCGCACTTCCTCGGCCAGGCGAGCCAGATCCGGGAAGCCGGAAAGATCAATAGAAAAGTCGCGCGCCATAACTCTGCGCTCGCTTGAACAATTCAGCCGCTGGGTGAGCGGTCACCAGCAGACGGCACAATCCGGCACACACTGGCGGGGCACGGCCATGGGCGGCTTGCCCCGTACAGACCGACGCGCAGGAAGCGATCGTCCCCATGCTAGCGGCGCCGGGGCCGGTTGCAAAGGGCGAAAGGCAGCAAGCGTGGAACGCTATCACATTCTGTAACGGTTCGGCTGTGAACGAATTCACATTTTTGACATGCGATCGATGACACCGTACTCTTGGCCAAACGCCTACGCTGCTGTGGGTAGTTTGGCGTTAGGTGCCGTTCCTCTGTGCGTAAGGAGGAGGTATCGGGCGAATGCTGCGCCGCCGCCGCGGCGCCCCGTCAGCAGATTCAGCGCGTGAACTCGTTTGACCGCTGGAGGCAGCCATGTCCGACACCGTGCACTATGACGTGCCGTATCCCGCCCAACTCAACCGCGTGACCACGCTGCTGCGCATCTTCATGCTGATCCCGCACATGATCGTGCTCGCCGTGCTGGGTGTCTGCATGGAGGTCGTTACCGTCATCGCCTGGTTTGCCATTCTGATTACGGGCAAGTATCCGCGAGGCATGTGGGACTTTTCGCTGTCGGTCGCGCGCTATGCCGCTCGTGTCAGTTCCTACGGCGCGCTGCTGCGCGACGAGTACCCACCCTTTGGCGGCGGCGGCGACTATCCGTTGCAATACGAGCTGGCCTATTCGGAGCCGATGAATCGGCTTTCGACGCTGCTGCGGATCATTTACGCGATCCCGCACATCATCGTTCTTTACCTGCTGGGAATCGCCCTTGAGGTTATTACCTTCATCGCCTGGTGGGCGATTCTCTTCACGGGTAAATATCCGCAGGGCATGTTCACCTTTGCGGTCGGCGTGTCGCGCTGGCAGCAACGCGCGAGCGCCTATGTGCTCCTGCTTACTGATGCCTATCCGCCGTTCAGCATGGAACCCGGTCCGGCCGCACCCGGTTACGCGACCGGCATGGCCTAGCCGTCCCTGCAGCAAAACCGACGAACGAACGAGCGGCCGCTCCCTCGTGATGGGAGCGGCCGCTCGTTCGTGCGCCTCGCCGGCGACAGCGATGCATCCGCGTCAATCGACCGCTTCGGCCTATGAGGCCGTCGCCGGCGCGCCAACAAGGTCCGGGCGGCAGGCACGCAGGGCGGCGCGGGCGCCTTCGAGGCCGGGGCGTGCGGGCACGATGCGCACGATCGCCAGGTCGAGCCCTTCAGCGGGCCGCGCGAAGGCCGCCGCCGCGCCGGCGGCAGGGCCGTAGTAACCGACGGCGCGCAGCAGCTCGGGCGGGAAGGCGTCGATCAACTCCGCTTCGCTTGCGCCGGAGTCGCGCTTCGCCTCGATCGCCTGCAGGTGCGTTTCGAAGCCCATGCGACCGAAATGGGCGCGGTAGCCGCGGTCGTTGCCAGCGCCGGGGCGCGAGAGCGCGTAGCCCATCACCGCGCGGGCGAGGCCGCGGCGGGCGCGGTCCTCGTCTTCGTCAACGCAGACGCGGATGTACTCGGTGATGCGCACGGCGGCCGGATCGCGGCCGGCGGCGCTGGCGCCCGCGGCCACCTGCTCGCGGCACCAGGCGCGTTGCTCGGGCGTACACCAGTTGAGCGAGACGCCGTCGGCCAGGCGCCCGGCGAGGCGCAGCATCTGCGGCCCCAGCGCGGCGAGATAGAGCGGCACCGAGACGGGCCGCTGGAGGATCTGCGCCCGCCGCAGCCGGATCAGCGGGCTGTCGATCGTGACCGCTTCGCCGTTCAGCAGGCCGCGCAGCGCGGTGAGGTAGTCGCGCATGGCGCCGACGGCGCCGACATCCGGCAGGCCGAACATCGGCCGGTAGGCGCTGCTGTACAAACTGCCGGTGCCGATGCCGAGCACGAAGCGGCCGCCGCTCAGCTCGCCCACCGTCGCGGCCTGGCTGGCGAGCGGCGCCGCGCTCCACAGCGGCGCCGGCACCACGGCGATGCCCGTCGGCAGGCATTGGCCGGCTCCGCCCGTCCACAGCGACCAGCGCCCGCAGACGTGGAAGCCGTCGCGGCTGCCGGCGCCGCTGGGCGTCCAGGCGGCGGCGTAGCCCAGCGTCACCGCCTCTTCGACCAGGCTGCGCTCCTCGTCGAGCGTGAGCGCCAGTGAGCCGTCAATGCCGATGCCGATCTCCATGCCCTGCCTCCCGCTGGCGTCGGCGGCCGCCTCCGCAGCCGGAGTGTAGCACGCGGCGCCCAGCCGCTTCCTAGACCCGGCGGCCCGCTGCGGGCACATGGCGGCGCTCGGAAGATCCGCCTGTGCGCGGCCAATCGGTCCTGTGCAGGCGGCCGCTGCTGCACGATGATGAATGCGGCAGGCTGGCGCAAGCGTGCGCTGGCGGCGCGGGGATGGCCGGATCCTGGAGGAGCGGGCGGCATGGCGAGGATCGAGATTGCCGGCGGCAAGCTGGCGATCGTTATGGAGGGGATGGATAAGCTCTGGGCGTTGAAGAGCCGGCTGGAGCTGCCGCTGGCGCATGTGACCGACGTGGTGTACGACCCGGCGCAGGCGAGCCGCTGGCGGCGCGGGTTGCGGCTGGCCGGCACAGCCATCCCCGGCGTGATCACGGCCGGCTCGTTTTGGCGGCCGGGTAAGGGGGAGGACGATGGCTGGGCGTTCTGGGACGTGCACGGCGCGGAAAAGGCGATCGTGATCAGCACCTCGCACGAGCACTACAAGAAGGTGGTCGTCGGCGTTGACGATCCGGAGGCGGCGGTGCGTCAGATCCAGGCGGCGCTCGACCTGCGGCCCGCGGAGCCCGAGCTGCCGGAGTAGGCGTCCACCACCGGCTCGCGCGGCTGGCTAGCGACCTTGCTGCGGGATCGGCCGAGCGGTGGCGGCCGAGACTGGCTGCAGGGGGATCGGCCGCGCCGGCGGCTCGATCGTCGTGTTTGCCACTGCGGCTGACGGCGCCGGCTGGCTGTTGTCCTCCGCCGCCGGCGCGGCCACGTTGGTGATTGTCGGAACCGGAGCGGCGACCGGCTGGCGAGGCTGCGGCGACGTGGCCGGCGGCGCGACAACGGCGTGTGGCGCTGCCGGTGCCGGGGCCGGGGCGGATCGCGACGCTGCCTGGCGTGCCGCCGCCGACTGCGAGCTGACCTGCGCCGCGACAGGCAACCCGCCCGGCGCGGCGTCCGGCCCGGGCGGCAGCAGGCTGACGCTGATATCGTCGCCCGTGCGCAAGCCGCCGATCAGCAGGTTCGGCGCGATCTGCGTCGCCGGCGTGACCTCGATTGCCGTGACAGCGCTGCCTGGGCCGGCGGGGCAGCGGAAGGCGATCGCCAGCCCGTTTGCCGAGGTCGTCATGTCGAGCACACTGCCGGCCAGGCAGTTGAGCGTCAGATTGCGGCTGCTGAGCGCGAAGCCGCCGTCCTGCCAGCGGAAGAGATCGTCCGTACGCCCGATCGCCTCGCCACGCAGCTCGGCGAGACCCGCGCCGTCCGGCGCGGTTAAGGACGTTTCGATCTGCAGCGAGCCGGGCAGGCCGTCGGCCAGGCTGATCTGTGCCGCCGCCGCGACCGGCAGCACCACGGACGGCGCGTGCGCGGGATCGTCGAGCGCTTGCGCGATCACCCGCTGGCTGCCGTCGGCGCCGGTGGCGGAAAAGACGAGAAACGGTGTGCCTGAGGCGTCCAGCGGCCGCACCGCGAACAGGCCCACGGCGGCATCGCACGAAGCAGGAACGAGCGGCGCGTTGCCGTTCTGGCCGGCGCTCGCGTCCCAGACGGCCGCCCACTGGCCGCCTGCGTCCGGTCGGAAGACGACGATACGCGGTTGGGCGCAGCCGCCCGCGGCAACCGTCTGCCAGTAGGCGACGATCGTGTCTGGCCTGCCGTCCACAGCCGCGAGGTTCACCCGCCGCACGAGCGTCGCCCCAGCGGGCGCGATCGCCGTGTCAGGGACTGCGTCGGCAGACAGCGGCGCTTGGAGCCACGGCGCGGGCGCGCTGCTCGCCGGCGTGGCGGCGGCTGCGGGTGCGGCCTCTGCCGCCGCGACGATCGAGCCAGCCACGGCCGGCGCCGTGCCCGCACTGGCTTCGGCGGGAGGGGCGATCGCCGCGGGAGCTGCCGCAGTGCGGCCAGCGCGTCGCGCCGACCGCGATCCGGAGTGAGCCAGCGCGCCCGCGGCAACGACGGCCAGCGAGAGGGCCAAGGCGAGCCAGAGTCCGGCGGTGACCCGGTCGGAGCCGCTGAGTCCCGCGCAGCGCGCGGCCAGGCCCGCCCGCCGTGCGCTCATCCCGAGAACCCCGCCGCTGGCTCGCGAGCGGTGCTGCTGTCGCCGGTGTCGGATAGCGTGGTGAAGCAGACGAAGTTGCTCAGGTCAGACGCGCCGGCCTGGTTGTAGGCGTAGACGGCCGCGCAGTACGGCCCGTCCGGATCGAGGCCGACCAGCGTGATCGTGGTCACGCCCGCGGGCACCTGGGCCACCACGCTGTAACCGTCGTCCACGGCGAAGCCGCCTTCATCTTCGGAGTTGCTGGTCCAGTCCAGGCGTACTTCGCTGGCGTCCAGCGGGGTGGCGACCAGGTCGCTGGGCGCGGCGGGCGCTGCGGCGTCCGCCACGGCAGCCGCTGGCGGCGCGGGCGCCTGCGTGGGCGGCAGTGGCCGCGAGCTCGCCCCGGCGTCGATGCAGACGCTTTCGATCGGTAGACTCACGCGATCGGTTTCGGCCAGGCCTGCGGCGCTGAGCGGCAGCACGACCGCAAAGTACGGCTGTCCGGGCACAGCCGGGGTGGAGAAGGTGGTGTTCGTGGCGTCGAGGCGGCCGTTGAAGGTGTCTGCATCGGCCAGCGTGCCGTCATCGAGCTGGCCGGCGGTAGTTGAGACTTGCAGGAGGTAGCCCGCGGCGTCCGGCGCGGGAACCCATGACCAACTGATCGCGTCGCCGCCGCCACTGCACACCGGCGCCAGCATCCTCAGCGCCGCGGGCGCCGGTGAGATCGCGACGATCGACAGCGCCGCGGAAGTGGCGGCGACCGGCGCCCGCGACGTTGGCGTCGGGGCGACGGTCACCGCCGGCGTTGGCGTGCGCGTTCTCTCCGGCGCTGG
Organism: Dehalococcoidia bacterium; assembly: GCA_035310145.1. Taxonomy (NCBI): domain Bacteria; kingdom Bacillati; phylum Chloroflexota; class Dehalococcoidia; species Dehalococcoidia bacterium. Next base: position 5,345 of record DATGEL010000005.1, on the reverse strand, counting down.
CGTGGGCGGCGGTCTGGTCGGAGACCCGGTGCGGGTCGCGGGCAGCGATGCCGTAACCGTGGGCGCATCGGGCGTGGGCACGGGCGGCGTCCTGGGCTGCGGCGGGCCGTTCGGTCCGTCGTCGGCCAGCGCTGCGCCCGGCGCCGGCACGGCGCCGGGCATGAGCGCGGGAGACGCCGCAAGCAGCGCGACCAGCAGCAGCACGCCGGCATACGGCGCCCAAACTCGTTTCTGCGAACGACGGTGCACCCTCAGCCTCGCGCGAGCGCCGCCGCTGCGGTGACGGCGCGGCGCCAGCGCCCACCGTAGCCGGGGTCCGCGGGCCTGTCAATTCACCCTTTTGGGGATAGTCCTGAGGCAGTTACAGCGATATAGATGGCAATCTCGACTGCACGGCCACGGCTGTCGGCGGCCCGATCACCAGCCGAGATCGATGTTGCCGCCGCAGACGATCACGCCGCAGCTTCCCTCGCGCGCCGCGCGGCCGCTGAGATAACCGGCGAAGGCGGCGGCGCCGCCGTTCTCCGCCGCCAGGTTCAGCTCAAGCCAGAGGCGTGCGCGCGCCGCCACGATCTCGTCGTCGTTCACCAGCACGACCTCGTCCACGTGCTGCTGTGCCGCGGCAAACGTGAGCGGCGCCACGTCCGGCGCGCCGAGCGAGTCGGCGGCGACGGAGCCGATCTTGGGCAGGGTCACCGGCCGGCCGGCCTGCCGCGCGGCGGTCAGCGTGGCCGCGCCTTCCGGCTCGACGCCGACGATGTGGATCCCCGGCAGCTGCGCCTTCGCGGCGATGCTCACGCCGGCGAGCAACCCGCCGCCGCCCACCGCCACATACAGCACATCCAGCGGCGGTGCATCGCGTACGAATTCCAGCCCAACCGTGCCCTGGCCGCAGATCACCAGCGGGTCGGCGTAGGGATGCACCGGCACCGCGCCGGCCGCGGCAACGCGCTCGTCCGCACGGGCGAAGGCCTCGGCGATCGTCTCGTTCAGCACGATCTCAGCGCCGAGCGCGGCGATGCGCTGCTGCTTGACGGGAGAGGCGTAGACGGGCAGGAAGATCGTGGCGGGCACGCCGAGGCGGTGCGCGGCGAAGGCGACGCCGAGTCCGTGATTGCCGCCGGAGACGGCCACCACGCCGGCCTTTCGCCGCGGCTCCTCCACGCTGAGCAGCTTGTTGAAGGCGCCGCGTGGCTTGAATGAGCCGGTGTGTTGCAGGCTCTCCAGCTTCAGCCACAGCTCACCGGGCAGCGCCCCGTAGGTGGGGCGCAGCGGCAGGGACGGCGTGCGGCGCACGTACGGCGCGAGGCGTGCCGCGGCGGCCTCAATCTCGTCGAGGCGGGGCAAGGAGAGCGCGGTTTCCATGCCGGTCATGGCGGATTCTTCGCCTGCCAGAGCGGCGCCACGCTAATCGCGCGGCGCCGCAACTCCGGCTGTAGCCGGTTGATCTTTGATATGACGGGTGATCTGCTGCCAGGCACTGATGAATTCTTGCGCCGCGGTCTCGCGATCCGGGGCCGGGGTGCGCTTGTCGCCAAGTATGGCGCCGATGCGACGCAGCACGGCGCGCAACTCGTCGTAGTGCGCCTGCCAAGGTTGGCTCTCGTCCATACCATCCTTTCTTCGGCGGCCGCCGAGCGCGCCGCCTCCGCAGGGAAACTGTATCACAGGCGATCTGCGATGGAATGGCGCAGCGCTGCAAGGTGGGGGAGACGGCACGCCGGCGGCGGTTCGCCGCCACCCGTCGATCAGGCGCCGCTCTCCAGCGCGATGGCGACGGGCAGGGCCGTGCGCGCCCAGCCGGAGAGCGGCTTGCCCGGCTGCCAATCCTGGTACTTGGCGGCCAGCAGCGGCCTCGCCGCGCGCTCTTCCTCACCGGGTTCCAGCACGCGTGCCGTGCCAGCGAAGGTCTCGTCGGCGATGCGCACCCGCACGCGCGGTTGTTTGATCAGGTTTAACACCCAGTGGGCGTTGTGGCCGCCGCCGGAGAGCAGGTAGATCGTGTCGCCCTCGGCGGCGAACCAGATCTCGATCTCGCGCGGCTGGCCGCTGCTGCGGCCGGTGGTGGTGAGGTAGCAGTAGGGCTCGTCGGGGAAGCGGTCCTCGATCGTCACGCGCCGCCCCCGGCGCACGACCTGGTTGGGGCGGACAGAAGGCGGCAGTGTGCTGAGTGCAAGCGGCGCTCCTCAGGCAACGTCTACGTGCTGGAGTATACGGGCTCTGCGATCACGAAGCGGGCCGATTCCGCGGCCGGCGCCGTGCGGCCGGCGCAGACGCCCGCCCGGCTCGGTTGCTCGTTGCCCGCCGGTTGCTGCCCCGCTTCAGGGCGGCGGCCAGCTCCAAAAACTCGTAGACCAGGTTGGCGGCGAGCAGGGCGGTGATCTCGCTCTGGTCGAAGGGCGGCGCTACTTCCACGATGTCGAAGCCGACGATCGGCAGGCCGCGCAGGCCGCGGACGAGCTGCACCAGCTCGCGGCTGGTGAGGCCGGCCACCTCCGGCGTGCCGGTGCCGGGTGCGTAGGCGGGGTCGGCGCAGTCGATGTCAAGCGAGACGTAGACGGGCGGCCGCACCACGCGGTGCAGCCGCTCCAGAGCGCCGTGCACGCCGAGCTCGTAGAACTCGTCGGCGGTGATCATGTGAAAGCCGGCCTCGCGCACCTCGTGCAGGATGGCGCCGGAGACGCTGCCGCGGATGCCGATCTGCACCGACTCGTGCACGCGGATCAAGCCTTCGTCGGCGGCGAGGCGGAAGGGCGTGCCGTGGTGGTAGGGGCGGCTCGCATCGGTTGGCTTCCAGAAGTCGGGGTGGGCGTCGAAGTGCACGAGCGACGCGGGGCCGTGCGTTTGCGCCATGGCGCGCAGGATCGGCAGTGAGATCGTGTGATCGCCGCCGAGGATGATCGGCGTGACGCCGGCGGCGAAGATCGGCGCCAGCAGCTCCTGCATCTTGTCGATGGCGTAGGCGATGTAGGGGGAGGAGACATCGAGATCGCCGTAGTCGACGACGCGCAGCGTCTCCAGCGGCCCCCACAGCGGATCGCCGGGCATGGGATGGGCGCGCACCTGCGCCGTGGCGTTGCGGATGCCGCGCGGGCCGAAGCGTGCGCCGGGGCGATGGTTGACGCCGCCGTCGAAGGGAACGCCGACGATGGCGACGTCGGCGAAGCGCAGGTCGCGCGTGAGCGGCACGCGCATGAACGAGTAGGCGCCGCTGAAGCGCGGTCCGCGCTGCCACTCTTCCGGCCACAGCCGCTCCGGCTCGGGCTGATCGGTCGTCACATCACTGCTCCGTACCAGGGTTTGCCTCGGACCGCTGCATCCTTCAGCCTCCGCGCGCCGCCTCGGCGACGGCGCGCAGGTTGGCGGCGGGCGCCGAGGGATCCACGGAGCAGCCGGCGGCGAGCACCACGCGGCGGCTGCCGGTCTCTGTCAGCGCCTGCCGCGCCTGGGCCGCGATCGCTCCCGGCGTGCCGTCGCGCAGGGTGGCGCGGTCGATGCCGCCGATCACGGCCCGCGGCGTCTTCTGCTGCGCGGCGGCGAGCGAGGCGTTGCCGGCGCCGTGGTCGTCCCAGTTGAAGGCGGCGACCGGATAATCGAGCAACAGATCGAGCAGGTTGTGATCGCGGCAGACATGCAAAACGTTCAGCGGCGCCTCGTGCACGGCGGCCAGGACTTGCAGGTCGTAGGGGCGGCCGTACTCGCGGTAGAACGCCGCGTCGGCTGCATCGCTCGTACCCCAGTCGACCGTGGCGAAGAAGACGCCGCCGGCGCCCGCCTCGCGGCAGGCAGCGGCGTAGCGGGCCAGCACGCGGGCGATCGTCGCCAGGCCCTTGTGCACGAGCGCGGGCCGGCGCCGCGTCAGCTCAAGGAAGGCGGGCGGACGCATGCCCAGCAGGCCGCTGGCGACGGTGAGCGGATTGAACACGGTCTGGATCACGTCGACCTCGTGGCCGACCTGCGCAACCACGCGGTCCAGGCCCTCGAGCTGCTCGGCGAAGACGCCGGCCGTCGCCTCGATCTCGGGCAGGTTGGCGAGCTCTTCGGCGCTGTTGAGCGGGTGGTGTTGTAGGCGCGGCTGCGTGCTGCCGGTGGGCTGGTAGACGCTGCCCCAGGCCTCGAAATAGTAGGTGGCGCGCGGGTTGAGCTTAATCAGGTCCCAGCCGTACGTGTCGTAGGACTCGATGGTGAAGGCCGCAAGGTCAACAGCGGACCACTCCCGCTTGAAGTCGTGGCCCCAGAGCGCGGCCGGAGCATGATCCACCGCCTGGCCGTCCAGCGCGGCGCGCAGCCGCTGCTTGTGAGACATGGTCGTGGTTGTCATCGCCGGCCTCCTTGCCGTGCCGCGGGCACACGCGCTCGCGCGATCGATGATAGCGCGTGGCCTCACCCCCCGGCCCCCTCTCCATTGCATGGAGAGGGGAGGACTCGGAATTTGAGATTGGAATCGCCTTCCGCAGATCCCCCTCTCCAGGAACTGGAGAGGGGGTTAGGGGGTGAGGCCACGCGCCCAGCCGTGCCATACTTGAAGCGATGGAACCCGAAGCCGCCGTTCCCGTTGCAGCCGCGGCCCTGAGCGTCGAGCGCGTGCTCGTGGCGCATCCGCACGGCTATTGCGCCGGCGTGCTCTTCGCCCTGCGCGGCGCCGACCTGGCGCGGCAGATCTACCCCGACCGGCCGGTATGGGTCTATCACGAGATCGTGCACAACCCCGACCCGGTGAACGAGCTGCGGGCGCTCGGCGTCGAGTTTTGCGACGACGTGGCCGAGGCGCCGGACGGAGCCGTACTGCTGTTCAGTGCGCACGGCGTCTCGCCGGCGGTGCGGGCGCAGGCGGCGGCGCGCGATTTTCATGCCGTGATCGACCTCACCTGCCCGCTGGTCGCCCGCGTGCACGAGGCCGTGCTGCGCCACGCCGCCGACCAGATCATCCTCATCGGCAAGCGCGCCCACGATGAGATCACGGGTACGCTGGGCGAGGTGCCCGACCGTACGCACGTCGTCTCCTCGATCGCCGACGTGGAGCGGCTAGAGTTGCCGCCGGATGATCAGATCGTCTTCGTCACGCAGACGACCTGGAGCATCCAGGACGCACAGGCGATCATCGCCGCGATCCGCCGGCGCTATCCTCGCGCCCGGCCGGCGATCGCCACCGCGGCAGAGGCGGCCGGCGCCAACGAGCACGCCTCGATCTGCTACGCGACGGAGAACCGCCAGCAGGCGGTGATCGCCGGGGCGCGCCGGGCGGACGTGGTGCTGGTGATCGGCGGCGACAAGAGCGAGAACACGGCAAATCTTGTGCACACGGCGCGGGCGCACGGGGCGCAAAGCCAGCGCGTGCAGGACGT
>DATGEL010000004.1 GCA_035310145.1 Dehalococcoidia bacterium | reverse complement strand
GGTCGCGCCCTTCACCGACGCGCCCTGGACGCCCTTGTTCGTGCCCGCGGCGGCCGTGGTGGTGGAGACCGGCGGTCTGCTCTCGCACGCGGCCACCGTGGCGCGGGAGTTCGGCATTCCCGCCGTGGTCGCGGTCAAGGGTGCGACACAACTGATCAAGACCGGCCAGCTGGTCACCGTCGACGGCATGACAGGCACGGTCACGGTAGGGAACAGGGAACAGGGAACAGGGAATAGGGAATAGGGAATAGAGGGCGAAGGGCGGAGGGCATAGGAGTTTGGAAGCTGTGCGCGCCCCGCTGCTCCTGCCAACGTTCGCCCCCTTCTCTCCCATGCGCCCGTCGCCCGCGGCATATCTCCATGCATCTGTGTATGGGAGAGAAGGGGGTCGGGGGGTTATGAGGGCCCCGCCGCGGCGGCGGTCGGCGTCGCCGCGCTTGCGGGCCGCCGCGCTTCCGCTGGAAAATGCGCTGGGCGAAGGTGCGGCGGAGGCGCGCGATGGCGACGGAGACGGCGGCGTGGGTGGGCTACGAGGACGTGTTGCTGGAGCAGCGTGGCGGCGTGCTCGTGGTCACGCTGAACCGGCCGGAGAAGCTGAACGCGCTCTCCGCCGCGATGCGCCGCAGCCTGCGCCGCCTCGGCCTGGAGCTGCCGGCGCGCGAGGACGTGAAGGCCGTTGTGATCACGGGCGCGGGACGTGGCTTCTGCTCCGGCGCCGACCTCAGCAGCGGCGCCGGCCCGGCCTACGCGACGCCGCAAACGCGCATGGAGAAGCTGGAGCCCAACTACGCCTGGCTCGACCGGCTGCGCAAGCTTGACGTTCCCGTGATCGCGGCGGTGAACGGCGCGGCGGCGGGCGCCGGTATGGCGATTGCCTGCGCCTGCGACCTGCGCATGATGGCGGGCTCGGCGAAGTTCCATCCCGGCTTCGTGCGCCGCGGCCTGGGACCGGACAACGGCCTGAGCTGGACGCTGCCGCGGCTGGTCGGCCCGGCACGGGCGCTGCTGATGCTCTGGACGGGCGAGCCGATCGGCTCAGACGAAGCGCTGCGCCTGGGCCTGGTGGAGCAGGTGACGCCGGACGGCGAGGCACTGGAGGCGGCGCTGGCGCTGGCGCAGCGGCTGGCCGGGGGCGCGACGCTCTCGATCGCGCTGGCGAAGCGCGCCGTCGCCCGCGCCTTCGAGCGCGACTTCCTCGCCCACGGCGAGTGGGAGCAGTTCTCGCAGGACATCCTGCGCACCAGCGAAGACGCCAAAGAGGGCCGTCTCGCCTTTCAAGAAGGCCGCCAACCGCGGTTTGTGGGGCGATAGGGTCTGGTAAGGGCAGTTATGGCAGAGTGCCCGCTTTGTGCCGTGGCGTTGGGGCCGGTAGTTGCTGAGGGACGACACTGGCGGCTGATCCTGAACCACAATCTGGATCTACTGGGAAAGTGCTTCCTGACGCTGCGTCGTCATATCGAGTCGATCACCCTCGTTTCTGCAGAAGAGTGGACCGACCTGCGCGGACTTGTCATAGAGGCTACCAGGGCGCTCGAACTCGCGTTTGCTCCCGACCACTTCAACTACGCGTTCCTGCAGAACCAGGACCGCCACGTTCATCTGCACGTCATGCCGCGTTACGCCTCAATCCGGACATTCGGCGGCGCTGTCTTCTACGATGACACATTTCCAGCGCACTATGCCGTCGGCGAACCGCCAAGACGCCTCGATGATGAACAGACAGAATCACTGATCGAACTGTTGCGGGCCAGTCGCACCACTGGGACGTAAAGACAGATGGCGAACGCAGTGCAGACGGGTCGGAGCCAGGCAATCGCGCCTCACCCCGCCGCGACGGCGCTGTCCAGCAGTGGGGCGACGTGGCTGATCGCCAGCTCGTGCGTGCGCAGGATCTCGCGGTGGGTCTGGCCGATCAGGCGCGCCTGGAAGGCGACGTGGGTGAGGCCGAGCGCGGCGGCGACGCCCGCGATCTGCTCGGCCACCGCTTCCGGCCCGCCGGCGGCAAAGTTGATGCGGTGCATGATCGCCGGCAGCGATTCGTCCTCCAGCCGCTGCACGGCGCCGCTGCGCGTGTAGCGATCGTAGTAGGCGCGGATCACCGGCTCGGCGCGGCGCATGGCGCGGTCGTGGTTCTCGTCCAGGATCAGGTGCAGCGTCTGCTGCAGCTTGCGCGTGGCAAGGTCGTGGCCGTGCTCCGCCAGCGCCTCCTGATAGACGGCGACGTGCTCGGACGAGGTCTCGATCGTCTTGAGGCTGGGCAAGAGCAGGTGATGGCCCAGCTCGCCGGCCACGCGCGCCGCGCCCGGCGTCGAGGCCGCCACCCAGACCATCTCGGCCGGCTCCTGCAGCGGCTGCGGCGCCACGCGCACACCGTCTGCCCCGCCGATCGCGCCGATGCTGCTGCTTACCGGCTCGCCCGCCCAGGCGCGGTGCAGCCAGAGCAGCGACTCGCGCAGCCGCTCGTGCTTCCCTTCTTGAGCCACGCCGAAGACGCGCATCTCGTCCGGCACGCCGCTGCTGCTGATGCCGCACTCCAGCCGCCCGCCGGAAAGCTGGTCGAACAGCGCCACGTTCTCGGCCAGGCGCAGCGCGTGGTAGAACGGCGCCGGCAACACGGCCGTGCCCAGGCGGATGCGGCTTGTCTGTCCGGCGGCGTGCATCAGGAAGAGCAGCGGCGAGGGGGCGCGGCCCTTCGCCGGCGAGAAGTGGTGCTCCGCCACCCAGGCGATCTCGTAGCCCAGCGCCTTCGCCGCCTGCATCTGCTCGACCACGTCGGCGTAGACGCTGGCCGCCGGCTCGCCCGCGGCGCTCTCCAAATGATGCAGCACGGCGAAGCGCATCAGATCACGCCTCGCGTACGCAGGTCGCCCATCTGCTCCCAGTCGTAGCCCAGGTTCAGCAGGATCTCCTCCGTGTGCTGGCCCAGCTCCGGCGCCGCGGCGCGGACCTTGCCCGGCGTGCGCGAGAGGCGCACCGGCACGCCCGGCACGCTGATCTGCCCACGCGTGGGATGCGGAATATCCACGATGTACTCGTTGGCGCGTACGCCGGGGTCGGCCGCCACTTCGACATGGTCGCGCACCGGGCCGCTGGCCACATCGTGCGCGTCGAGGATCTTGAGCCATTCGTCGCGCGGGCGCTGGCGCAGGCAGGCGGCCATCTCGGCCGTCAGCTCCTCCGCGTGGTGCGCGCGGGCGAAGGGGTCGCAGAAGCGCGGATCGTCCTGCCATTCCGGGTGGCCGAGGGCCTTCGTTAGCCCCGGCCAGACTTTCGGATCAAGGATGCCGATCGCCAGCCACTTGCCGTCGCCGCAGCCGTAGGCGCGGAAGAGCGGGTTGCCGCCGGCAAGGCCCGAACCGTGCACGCCGTCCTGCAGGTTGCGGCAGAAGCCCATCGCCTGGAAGGCGATCTGGCCGCCCAGCAATGAGGAATCGACGTGCTGGCCCACGCCGTCGCGCTCGCGGGCGATCAGCGCCATCGCCACGCCCCAGGCCAGGAACATGGCGCCGACGTGGTCGGCGTGGCCGCCGGTGACGGTGTGCGGCTCGTGCTCCGGGCCGCCGCCCTGCGAGAGCATCATGCCGCTCACCGCCTGGCCGATCACGTCGAAGCTAGGCCGCTTCGCGTCCGGCCCGAGCTGGCCGTAGCCCGAGGCTGAGGCAAGGATGATGCGCGGGTTGATGCTTGAGAGCTGCTCGTAGCCGAAGCCCAGCCGCTCCATCACGCCGGGCCGGAAGTTCTCGGTCACCACGTCCACACGCTCGACCAGCTTGTAGACGATCGCCTTGCCTTCGTCGGTGCGCACGTCGAGCGTGATGCTGCGCTTGTTGCGGTTGTGCGCCTCGAAGTAGCCGGAGTAGCCGTCCGCCTGCATGCCCAGCGAGCGGCCTAAATCCCCGTTGCGCCGCTCTTCAACTTTGATCACGTCCGCGCCCATGTCGGAGAGCATGACGGTGGCAAACGGCCCCTGCTGGTAGCGGGTGAAGTCGAGGATCGTGATGCCTTCGAGCGGTGCGGCCATGGTGTGCGATCTCCACGGGCAGAACTGGGGATGGGCGCGATCGGTTGCGGCTGGCGCCTGCCGCCATGATACACGGAGGGCGTAGGGCGACGGGCGACGGGACAGGGGTGCAGGGACCGCCGTGGCAGACGGCCCAAGCAGGTGCGGCGTAGCGAGAGGAACGAGCAGCGTGGCGGTCGCATTCGTCACTCCTACGCCGCATGCCCTGCGCCCTCGCTGCGCCGGCTCACAGATCGATCGTCATACCGTCTTCGGCCACCCGGGCGCCGGCTTCGGCCAGGTGGCGTTGCATCTCCGCGCCGATGTGCACCAGCACCAGCCGCCGGCAGGAGAGCCGCGATCGCCGCGCCATCAGCTCGGCGTGGCTGAGCATCGTGCGCTGCGGCAGGGCGAAGGTGTAGGTCTGGCAGATGAACAGGTCGGCATCCATGCAGAGGGGCAGGATCGCCTCGGTCCAGGCGGTGTCGCCTGAGTAGGCGAGCGTGCGTCCGGCCAGTGTGAGCCGGAACATCAGCGCCTCCGGCGTGTGCACGGCGGCGAACGGCAGCACGCGCAGCGCGTCGATCGTGCTGCCGCTGCCCGTGACGAGCGTGACGAAGCGCAGCGCACCGGCGGCATGCGCGGCCTCCAGCGCCCCAGACCAGCGGAAGAGCGCCAGCGCCTCGCGCAGGAACTCCTCCGTCCCCTCCGGACCGGCGATCGTTAGGGGCCGGGCGCGCGGCGGCCGGGCGCCGTCGCCTTCGCGGTTGGCGACGAGATCGAGCAGCAGCAGCGGCAGGCCGCCGGCGTGGTCGCCGTGAAAGTGGCTGAGCAGCACGCCGTCGATCGAGTCCGGGTCGATACCCGCCCGCGCAAGCGCCACGAGCGTGGTGGCGCCGCAATCCAGCAGGAAGCGGCCGCCCGCGCCCGCGTCGATCAAGATCGCGCTTTGCAGGCGGCCGCCGCTGGCGAACGGATCGCCGGTGCCGAGGAAGATCACGCGCAGGCCGGCCGATCGGTCCGTCGCTTCGCTCATCGCCCCAGTCTGGCACAGCGCCCGGCCGCGGGCGATGGCGCGACTGCGGTGCGGCACCGGGCGACCGGGCGTGGCTTGACTGGGTACGGATTCTGTTGCACTATGCACCGTGAGTTACCTGTTACCAAGTTACCTCGGTCCCAATCACCATGGTTGCAGGTATGTGGAGGACGACGATGGCAGAGGCAGCCGAACCGGTCACCGCTGAGCGGGTGCAGTTGGGCGTGCGTATGGAGAAGCGGCTGGTCAAAGTCCTGAAGGGGCTGGCGGAGTTCGACGGCATCACGCTGGGGCAGCTGCTCGAAAAGATCGTGCTGCACTCCTTCGAGCCGGTGCCTGGGCAGGAGGGCGAGATGGCCGCCAGTCCGCACGGCAAGCGTTCGCTGGCGGCGATCGCCGACCTCAAGCGCATCTACGGCCTGGAGTACGACACGCACGCCGCCCGCCGGTTCCGCGAGCCCCCGGGCGCCCGCACGGGCGCGCCGGCGAAAGAGCACCGGCCCAAGTTCGCCGGCGGCGCCGAGTGAAGGCGTAGACTGGCGGCCGTCGTCCGCTCGCCGTCGTTGCCAACGCTTGGCGCACCGGCGAGACCTGGGGTACGGCGGCAAGGCTGACGGGCGCAGGCCCGCGGCAGCGACGGCCGCGCCACGCCCGCGACGAAGGTGAGGGAAAGCGCATGGAGATCGCGATCGTCCTCTTCGACGGCATCACCGCGCTGGACGCGATCGGCCCCTACGAGGTGCTGACGCGGCTGCCCGGCGCGGAGGTGAAGTTTGCGGCTAAGGCCCGCGGCCTCGTGCGCACCGACAATCTGCGGCTCGGCCTCAGCGCCGACTACGCGCTGGATGAGATCACGGCCCCGGAGATCCTGCTGCTGCCCGGCGGCCTCGGCACGCGCCCGCTGATGCACGACCCCGGGCTGCTGGAGTGGATTCGCGGTGTGCACCGCAGCACGCAATGGACGACGTCGGTCTGCACGGGCGCCCTGCTGCTTGCCGCCGCGGGGCTGCTGGAAGGGCTGGAGGCGACGACGCACTGGCTGGAGCGCGAGACGCTGGCGCGGTACGGCGCCCGTCCTGTTGCCCGGCGCGTGGTGCGGCAGGGCAAGATCATCACCGCCGCCGGCGTCTCGTCCGGCATCGACATGGCGCTGACGCTGGCGAACGAGATCGCCGGAGCGGAGACGGCGCAGGCGATTCAGCTCGCCATCGAGTACGACCCGCAGCCGCCCTTTGATGCCGGCTCGCCGGAGAAGGCGCCGCCCGCGATCGTGCAGGCGGCGCGGGCGAAGGCCGCTGCGCGGGCCGCGAAACCGGCCGCGAGCGCGTAGACCGGCGACGATGCCGCCGTCACTCCGCTTCGCGCAGCACGGCGCCGGGCGAGCCGGCGGTGAAGAGCCGCGCCGCCAGCGCGATGCTGAGCGCCACGATCGCCGCCAGCAGGCCGAGCGCCACGCCGAGCACGGCCCAGTTCGTCACCAGCACGAAGGGCGGCTGCACCTTCTCGCCCGTCTCCGTCACGCTGAGGAAGGAGAGCATCAGCCGGCTCACGCCCAGTCCCAGCGCCACGCCGATCGCCGCGCCCACGATCGAGACGATCGCGAACTCGAAGACCAGCATGCCGAAGACGCGCCGCCGGCCCAGGCCGAGCGTGGTCATCACCGCGAACTCCAGCCGCCGCCGGCGCAGCGAGTTGAACAGCGTCACCAGGAACGCGCCCGTCACCAGCGCCAGGGCGGCGACGAACGAGAGGAACAACACGCCGCTGCCGCTGGCCACGAGCAGCGGGTCGGCGCCGTTCAATGTCAGCAGGTGGGCGCGATCGATCAGCGCGTTCAGTTGATACGGCGAGCTTTGCAGCGTGCGCACCAGCGCCGCGCGGTCGGCGCCCGGCGCGGCCTGCAGCCAGACCTCGTTAGCCGTGGCCTGCGGCGAGTCGGTGATGCGGTCCAGCCATTCGACCAGGTGGGCGCGGTTGAGCAGCACGTAGGGCGCCTGGCGCGGGTCCAGCGTCGGGAACAGATCGATGATCGCCTGGATGCGGATCGGCACGAGGTGATCGGCCACGGCCAGGCTGCTGATGCCGCCGACCTTGAGCCCGGTGATGCGGGCGAACTCTTTGGAGACGACGGCGGGCAGCGGCACGTTCGGGTCGGAGACGTAGAAGCCACGCACGCCGGCGGTGTCGGTGCCGGTGGGGAAGCTGAAGCACAGGGCGCGCGTGCCGCCGTGGTGCTGGTCGCTGGTCACGGCCGCCTCGTCCTGTTCGCCGGCGTTGGTCAGCGCCGGCCGCCAGTCGTTTGACTGCTCGAAATCTTCGACGGCCTGCGAGCTGCCGTCGGGCTGCGTGACGCTGAAGTCGTCGAAGTAGACCGGCTGCGGCTTGCCCTGGAGCTGGCTGCCCGGCTCGGTCATCACGATCGCCACGAGGCTGGCCGGGAAGGCCGGCGCCGTGCCCACGCGGCTGAGCTTGCCGCTGAGCTGGCGCCAGCCGGTGAAGTCGAGCGAGCCCAGCTCGTACAGCTGATACTCGCCGTTGGCGTCGCGCAGGCGCGCCCAGACCGTGGTATTGGACTGCGGCGCCTGCACGTTCGCCCAGAGGCTGAAGCTGACCGGCTGGCCCGGCAGCGGCTTGCCGATCTGCGCCGTCGGCTTACCGAGCTGTTCCGTGATCGTGTCGAGCGATTCCCCCGCCAGCCCGCCGCGGAACCAGAGCATCTGCCGCGCGGCGCTCGGGTCGAAGGCGAGCAGTTGCAGCGGCACGCGGCCGGCGCCGGGCGTGCCCAGCTCGGCGTCCAGGCGCGTGACGCCGCTCGCCTGCGCCACCCCGGGCGCCTTGCCGAAGCGGGCGTCGACCGTGGCCGGCTGGTCGCGGCCGGTGCCCGCGGGCAGGGCGCCGCGCAGGTCCGTGCCCGCCTGGTAGAGCACGCGCTCGCGGAAGCTGCGCGTGGTCGTGTCGCTGTAGCTGGCGGCGAAGGCGCCGACGGCCACGCCCATCATCAGCAGCAGGCCGAGGCGGGTGTACTGCGCCGGGTTGCGCGTGAGCTGGCGCAGGCCGGAGACGACGGTGACGCCCGAGGCCGCGGCCGAGAGGCGCGCCGCCAGCCGCAGCGCCGGCGGATAGACGCGCAGCGCCAGCGCCGCGATCGCCAGGGTGAGCAGCGCGGGCGAGAGCAGCAGCAGCGGGTCGGAGGAGAGCCCGCCCGCGCCGCCGGTCTTGAACACGGCGCCGCGCTGGTTCAGCTCCCAGAGCAACATGCCGCAGACGGCGGCCAGCGCCAGGTCGACGTAGTAGCGCTGCACCAGCGCCTGCTGGGGCCGGCCCGCCGTGCGCCGCGCCAGCGGCCCGCCGAACAGCGCTCCGATCGCCGCCGGCACCAGCAGCGCCAGCACGGCCAGCAGCGCCCCGAGCGCCGCCAGCGCGAAGGCGAGCGCATCGACGTGCGCGGGGATCAGGCTGCCGCCGGTGACGTCACGGAAGGCGGGCGTGAGGCCGAGCAGCCGCGTGACCAGCACCGCCAGGAAGGGCGCGACGAGGGCGCAGGGCACGGCCAGCACCAGCCCCTCGGCCAGCGTCACGCCGAGCAGTTGCGCCGGGCTGGCGCCGCGGCTGCGCAGGAGCGCCGTCTCCGGCGTCTGGCGCTCGACGATCATCGCGCCGACGATCACAACGTAAAACAGGGCGATGGCGGCGATCTGCAGCAGCAGGATCACCAGCGTCGTCTGGTTGTAGGAGTACTGCGTGGCGAAGCCGTTGAGCGCGTCGGGCAGCGGGCTGAAGCCGAGAAAGCCGGCGTTCAGCACCTCGTCGCGCAGGGCGACGACGTCGTTGATCGCCCGCCGGTACGTGTCGCGCGTGAGCTTCGCCGGCTCGGCGTTGGAGAGCCACTCCTGGTTCACCCAGTAGTCGGGGAACAGCGCGCTGAGTACGCCCTGCATCGTGCCGATCGGCACGAAGGCGGGGATCTGCGGCCCCTGCTGGATGATCGGCGCGCGGCCGGCGAAGTAGCTTTCGACGCCGTCCGCCCAGATCCAGTCGTCCGGGTTCGACGGCGCGATCAGGGCGCTGACGACGGCGGGCAGGGTGAACTGGACGGTGGTGTGCGGCGTGCAGGGCGGATCGGGCGGCTGGTCCATGCGCGGCGGGTGGCGCTCGCAGTCGTCGAAGGTGTCGCCTAGCAGGATGTGATCGCCGACGTGCAGGTCGGCGTAGCCGGCGGCGCTGGCCGAAACGGCGATTTGCAGCTCGGGCGGGGCGCTGCCGGCGGCCGGTGCGGCCTGGGCGCGCGGCAGGGCGCCCTCCGTCACCTTGATGTGCCGTTCGAGCCCGTCCACGGCCTGCACGAAGACGGTGCTGCGGGCGTCGCCGGTTTGCAGCGGCTGCCCCGGCTGGCCGAGCGTGAGCGCGGGCAGCTTGTAGTAGCGGGCGGAGTCTTTGCTGAAGGAGCCGGTGCGCTGCTGCAGCCGCTTGCCGACGGCGTCCTGCACGGCGCGGGCGTCGCCGGTGCCGAGCGGGAAGCCCTGCTCGTAGGTGGTGATCTGCGTCGTGGGCGGCACGCCGAGGCGGTGCGACACGGCGAAGGCGATGCCGGTGTCGGCCATGGCGCGGGCGTAGACCGGCGCGGTGGCGAGCAGCGTGGCGGCGATCAGCACGCCGAGCAGCAGCGCGGCCAGCAGCCGTACGTTGGCCCGCATGCGCTGGTAGAGAAGAAGAAGCGCCGTGCCCACCGCCGCCCTCGCCCGACATCACCCTGCGCCGCCAGCATCAGCCGAAGTAGGCTCGGCGGTCAACCAGGCAACGGTCGAGGCCGAGGCCGCAGTGTGCTGAGTTAACTCATCGATGATGGTGCGCACGGCGTCGATGATGGGCGGCATCTCCTCGTCGAGCACCGCCTGCCAACGCGAGCTTATGCGCTCTCGGAGCGTCTCTGGATCCACCGACCAGGGGTTAGAGATGGTCAGCAGGGGAACGCTCTTTGGGTAATTCCATCCGCTCCCAAGCGGCACCTGCCAACGCCCCACCGTAATTGATTAGCGGCCGATTTGCGCCGGACTGTGCGGAGCCGTAGCGTAGCGGCTATGGGCGAGTTGGCGAAGGTCCGTCTCCTGAACCCCGTCGAGCAGCAGCAGCGCATCGACGCGCTGGAGCGGCAGGTGGGCGAACTGCAGGCGGTGATTGCCGCCCTGCGGGCCGAACTGGAGCAACTCACCC
>DATGEL010000003.1 GCA_035310145.1 Dehalococcoidia bacterium | reverse complement strand
CACGGTGCTGATCGACGATCCGCAGATGACCGCTCGGCCGGGTGGCTCGGCCGAGGGCATCCGCCAGCCGCTGCGTGTGATCGTGGACTCCAACGGCCGCATCCCGGAGCAGGCGCATATCCTTTCCGCGCCGGGCCATGTGCTGATCGCCACCACCGATAAGTCCGGCGAGAACTGGCGCCACGTGATGGAGAATGAAGGCGCCGAGGTGCTGGTGCTGCCGCAGCGGCTCGGCCACGTCGATCTCGAAGAGCTGCTGCCGGCGCTGGGACAGCGCGGCATTCTCACGCTGCTGGTCGAGGGCGGCGGGCGCGTGCTCGGCTCGATGTTCGACCTCGACCTGGTGGACCGCGTGCAGGCGATCATCGCGCCGATCATTATCGGCGGCGAAGACGCGCCCACGGCCGTTGAAGGCGAAGGCGTGGAGCAGATGGCGCACGCCACGCGCCTGGTCGAAGTCGAGGTGCAGCAGATCGGCGTTGACATCATCGTGCAGGGCTACGTGCCCGGCCGCACGCCCGACGACTGGCAGATTCCGGACGAGGGAACCGGAAAGAGGGAATAGGGAACAGGGAAAAGAAAAAATCGGTTCTGGCGTTGGAGCCACGACCGGCCGCTGCGTGTTGCTCACTCGTCAGCTTCAAGAAGGCAGCAATGTTTACGGGCATTATCGAAGAGCTGGGTACGATTGAGGCGATCCGCGAAGACGGGCTGAGCGTGCGGGCTGACAAGGTGCTCGCCGACGCACACGTCGGCGACAGCATCTGCATCAACGGCGTCTGCCTCACCGTGACCGCAATGCACGACGGCGTCTTCAGCGTGGACACCGTGCCGGAGACGCAACGCCGCACGAACCTGGGTGAGCTTGCGCCGGGCGACCCGGTGAATCTTGAACGGGCGCTGCGGCCCAACGACCGCATGGGCGGCCACTTCGTGCAGGGCCACGTCGAGGGCACCAGTACGGTGGAAGCGGTGACGCCGGATGGCCCGGCGCTGATGATTCGCTTCGCAGCGCCGCCCGAGCTGATGCGCTACATCGTGGCGAAGGGCTTTATTGCCATCGACGGCGCCAGCCTCACCGTGGTAGATCGGGATCAGGCGGGGTTCAGCGTAACAATCATCCCGCTCACGCAACAATGGACGACGCTCGGCCGCAGGCGGCCCGGCGATCGCGTAAACTTGGAGACGGATATTTTAGCGAAGTATGTCGAACAGATCGTCGCGGGCCGTGCAGGCAGCGCGGCATAGGCACGGTTTCTCGCCCGGCCGTCGGCTGGTGCGGCGGCCGCAGGCGTGGGGCCGCCTGCCGGCTTTGAAACCGTCTGTGAATCGGCCGGATACCCGCGGGCGGGATCCCAGCCGGAGTTAAACGAGGAACGCTGTGGCGGCAGCAACAAAGGTCAGGCAAACCGGATTGGCGACGATCGAAGAGGCGATCGACGAGTATCGCGCCGGCCGCTTCGTGATCATCGTGGACGACGAGGACCGCGAGAACGAGGGCGACCTCACGATGGCGGCCGAATTCGTCACGCCGGATGCGATCGCCTTCATGGCGCAGCACGGCCGCGGCCTGATCTGCTCGCCGATGACCGCCGAGCGCATCGACGAGCTGAAGATCCCGATGCTGCCCGGCGAAAACACCTCGCAGCACGGCACGCCCTTCACCATGTCGGTCGAGGCGCGCTACGGCGTCAGCACCGGCATCTCGGCGCACGACCGCGCCCACACCGTGCGCGTGCTGATCGATCCGCGCAGCCGGCCCTCCGATCTGGTTTATCCGGGGCACATGTTTCCCCTGCGGGCGCGCGAGGGCGGCGTGCTCGTCCGCGCCGGCCACACCGAGGCGACGGTCGATCTGGCGCGCCTCGCCGGGCTCTATCCGGCGGCGGTGCTCTGCGAGATCACCAAGGGCCTCGACATGGCACGGCTGCCGGACATCCGCCGCTTCGCCCGGCGCCACGGTCTGAAGGTGATCACGATTAAAGACCTGATCAGCTACCGCCTCGCCAAGGAACAGCTCGTCACCTGCGTCACCCAGGCGCAGCTTCCGACCGAGTTCGGTGACTTTCGCATCTACGGCTACAAGAGCATCGTCGATGACAACGAGCACATTGCCCTGGCGATGGGCGACCTGACTGCGCCAGAGCCGCTGCTGGTGCGCGTGCACGACCAGTGCGCAACCGGCGACGTGTTCGGCAGCCTGCGCTGCGACTGCGGCGAGCAGTTGCGCCTGGCGCTGCAACGGATCGGCGTGGAAGGGCGCGGCCTGGTGCTCTACATGCGGCAGGAGGGGCGCGGCATCGGCCTGCACAACAAGCTGCGCGCCTACGCCCTGCAGGACCAGGGCATGGACACGGTCGAGGCGAACCTGGCGCTCGGCTTCCCGGCCGACCGGCGCGACTACGGCATCGGCATGCAGATTCTCCGCGACCTCGGCGTGCGGCGCATGCGGCTGATGACGAACTCGCCCGCCAAGCGCGCCGGGCTGGAGGCGTACGGGCTGGAGATCGTCGAGCGTGTGCCGCTGCTCGTGCCGCCGAACCCGCATAACGAACGCTACTACGAGACCAAGCGTACATACTTCGGCCACGACCTGCCGCCGAGCAACGGATACTCGCCCAATGGCAGCACGCCGGCAGCCGGCAAGCCGAAGGCAAAACCGCGCGGCAAAACGACCGAACCGGATTAGCGCCCTCCCACCGCCCAGACGCCGCTCCGCGACGGGCAGTCTCGCATCGATCCGCCGTGTTCCTGTTACACTGAATCACCCCTCCCTCACCGCGTCAGGCAGCGGAGGAGGGTCTGGGGTGGGGGTCACGACGTGGGCAAGACCTTCGCCGGCCGGTTGGACGGCACGGGCCTCTCGATCGCAATTGTCGCCGGGCGCTTTAATGAAATGGTGACGGAGCGCTTGCTCGCCGGCGCCCGCGCGGGCCTCGAGCGCCATGGCGTCGATCCGGAGCGCATCGATATCGCCTGGGTGCCCGGCAGCTTCGAGGCGCCGGGCGCGGCCAAGCTGCTCGCCGCCGGCGGCCGCTATGACGCGATCATCTGCCTGGGCGCCGTCATCCGGGGCAGCACGCCGCACTTCGAGTACGTCTCCGCGCAGGCCGCTTCCGGCGTGCTGCGCGCCGGCCTCGATACCGGCGTGCCGGTGATCTTTGCCATCCTCACCACCGATAACGTCGAGCAAGCCTTCGACCGCGCCGGCCTCAAGCAAGGCAACAAGGGCTACGACGCCGCGATGAGCGCGATCGAGATGGCGAATCTCTTCCGCTCACTGCGCTGCGAGTAAGTCGTGCGACGCGCACAGCCTGCCGGCCCTACCCTCTTCGGCATCGATTTGACGCGCGCCCTGGCGCGCTTCGTGATCAACGCCATCGCGATTCTCATCGCCAGTTGGGTGCTGCCCGGCATCAAGGTCAGCGACTGGAAGGGTGTGCTGTTCGCCGCGGCCCTCTTCGGGCTGGTGAACGCCTTGATCAAGCCGGTCGTGCAGTTTCTCACCTGCCCGCTGTATCTGCTGACGCTCGGCCTGTTTGCCATTGTGGTGAACGCGGTCATGCTGGCGCTGACCTCCTGGATCGCCCAGCAAGCGGACATTGGCTTCCGCGTCGACGGCTTCGGCAACGCCCTGCTGGGCGCGATCGTGATCGGCATCGTGAGCTGGCTGGTGGCGATGGTGCTGACCGACCCGGCGCGGCGGCGCTGAATCGCGCCGCCAAGCCCCCTGAATCTGTGCGATTCTGCCGCCGCCTTGGTCTTTGTGATGTTTGGCACATTGACACATCCTCGCGTCACTCCTAGCATTTTCTGCATAGCGCAGAGGAGCCGGTGCAGCTTTGACGAGAATTGCACAGGTTTCAGCGTCGCATGACCTGCGGCCTGCCGCGGCGGGCAGTGGCTGGATCACGCTGGCCCAGGCCTGCCGCGTGCTCGGCGTGAACGAGAGCACGCTGCGGCGCTGGGCCGATGCTGGGCAGGTGCGCACGTTTCGCACGCCCGGCGGCCACCGCCGCTTCTCCGAGTCCGATCTGCTTTCGCTCACGACCAGCGGCCCCGCCGCGGGCGACCCGGAACGGGCGAACCTCGCCGACCTGGCGCTGACGCGCATCCGGCGGCGCCTGCAACGCCCGCGACAGTCCGACGCGACCTGGTACCAGCAGCTCAGCGACGAGGAACGCCTGCGGCTGCGCCTGCTTGGCCGCCGCCTGGTAAGCCTGATCAGCGACTATTTCACGCGGCGCACGCGGCGGCTGAAGCTCCTGGAAGAGGCGCGAGCGATCGGCCGCGAGTACGGCCGCGAGCTGGGCATGGCCGGCACGCCGCTGCGCGACGCGCTGGCCGCCTTCATGTTCTTCCGCCGATCGCTGGACGAGACCGCGCGTCAACTGGCGCTGCGCAACGGCCTCTCCACCGATGAAACGGTAGATGGCCTGGAGCATATCTCCGACCTCGCGGACGAGGTCTTGCTGGCGATTACCGAAGCGTACGCCGCGCCCGCACCCCGGCATGGCGTATGAATCCGGCCCCGACGCCGCGCTCCCAGCCGGCGGCGGGAGGTGCAGATACCATCGGTCGGCAGCCACCGGGTATGGCGTGCTTAGAAGGGGTGACTCTCCGTGGGCTACTATCCGGTCTTTCTGGAATTGGCGGCGCGGCGCGTGCTCGTCGTGGGCGGGGGCAACGTCGCGCTGCAGAAGGTGCGCGGTCTGCTCGCTGCCGACGCCGCGGTGACGCTCGTCGCGCCCGATCTGCACGCCGAACTGCGCGTGCTGCTCGATGACGGTGCGTTCACGTACATCGGCCGCGACTACCACGCCGGCGATCTTGCCGGCTTCGATCTGGTCATGGTCGCCACCGACGATGGTGTGGTGAACGGAGCGGTCGCCGCGGAGGCGCGCGCGGCGCGCATCTGGGTCAACAGCGCCGACGACGTGCCCAACTGCGATTTCATCCTTCCCTCGGTGATTCGCAAAGGACAGATCGTCGTGGCTGCCTCCACGGGCGGCGCCAGCCCGGCGCTCGCTCGTCGCCTGCGCGAAGAGCTAGGCGCCTACCTCACCGACGATTTTGAGCCGCTGGCCGAACTGCTGGCTGAGGTGCGGGGCGAGCTGCGGCAGCAACACGTCCATGTCGACGCCGACACCTGGCAGCGGGCGATTGACGGTCAACTGCGCGTCTTGCTGGCGCAGCGTCGTTACGGGCAAGCGAAAGCCTACCTGTTGCGCGGGCTCGGGCTGCTCGCCGAACCCATCGGCGCGCCGCGCACCGGGGATGTGCCGCTGCCGGCGACAGCGGGTGGGTGAGCCGATGATCGCCGTTGCCGGCATCTCACATCACACCGCGCCGTTGGCCGTGCGCGAACGCTTTGCCGTTGACGCCGGCAACCTGCCTGCCGCCCTCGAGAGGCTGCGCGAGCGGTACGGCGCGGCCGTGCTGCTCTCCACCTGCAACCGCACCGAGATTTACCTGAGTGCGGACAGCGCGGGCGGCGCCGCTGGTTCGCCGGCGCTCGCCCTTGTTGGGCTGCATCCGCACATGGCGCCGCCGGAAGCGATCTACGAACTGCGTGGCCGTGCGGCGGCCCGCCATCTGCTGCGCGTCGCCGCGGGCCTCGACTCGCTGATCCTGGGCGAAGACCAGATTCTCGGCCAGGTGCGCGGCGCCTTCACCGCGGCCGTCGAGGCACATGCTGCCGACCATGTGCTTTCGCGCCTGTTCCATCTCGCCATCGCCACCGGCCGGCGCGTGCGCACGGAAACGACACTGAGCCGCCACGCCCGTTCGGTGAGCGCCGCGGCGGTCGAGGCGGTGCGTGAACGCCTGGGCGACCTGGCCGGGCGCAGGCTGCTGGTACTGGGCGCGGGCGAGGCGGGCAAGCTCACGGCGCGCAGCCTGGCCGGCTGCGGCGTCGGCCGCCTGATCGTCGTCAACCGCACGCTGGCGCACGCGGCCGCGCTCGCCGCGCCGCTCGGCGCCGAAGCAATGGCCATTGAGGGCTTGGCCGTGGTCCTGGCCCAGGTCGATGCCGTCATCTGTGCCAGCGCGGCGCCGTCGTACCAGGTCACGCCCGAACTCTTGAAGCCGGTGCACGGCCGGAGCGCAAGACCGCTGTTGCTGATCGATATTGCCGTGCCGCGCGACGTGGATCCGGCCTGCGCGGCCGAACCAGGCGTCACCCTCCTGGACCTGGACCGCCTGGGCGACGGCGAGGACGGTGGCGTCGGTGCGGCCGGCGCCATCACCGCCGCCGAGGCGATCGTCGAGGCCGAGGTGACGGGCCTCGTCGCCTGGTGGGAGACGTTGCAGGTGGTGCCGACGATCAGCGCCCTGCACGACCGTGCGGAGGCGATCCGCCGCACGGAGCTGGCCCGCACCTTCGGCCGGCTGCCGGACCTGACGCCGCGCGAGCGTGCCCGCATCGAAGCCTTGAGCGCGGCGATCGTGAGCAAGTTGCTGCACGCGCCGATTAGCAAACTGAAGCAGCCAGGCACCGGCGAACGCTATGCGGCGCTCGTGCACGACCTCTTCGATTTGCCCGTGGCAGGACCGGCCGAGGACGGGCGGTAGGCGATGGAGCGTTCGTGGGAATGGGAGATGCGCCCGCGCCGGCGCTCTCCGACGCGCCTCCAGCCACCGAAGCGTGCCGGCTCGTGAAGGAGCGGCCGCGTCAAGCTCTGCGCGCCGGCACGCGTGGCAGCGCCCTGGCGCTGCGGCAGACCGAGCTGATCGTCAACCAGCTGCGCGCGGCGCATCCGCATGTCCGCGTCAAGTCGGTGCCAATTCGCACGCAGGGCGATCGCGACCGCAGCACACCGCTTTCGCTGCTGGGCGGCAAGGGCGTCTTTGTCAAGGAGCTCGAAGCCGCGCTGCTCGACGGCCGCATCGACTTCGCCGTGCACAGCTTGAAAGACGTGCCCAGCACGCTGCCGGAGGGTCTCGCAATCGTCGCGGTCGGCGCCCGCGCGGACGCGCGCGACGCGCTGGTCTCGCGCCACGGCGCCACGCTCGCGCAACTGCCGGCCGGCGCTCACATCGGCACCGGCAGCCGCCGGCGGCGCGCCGAGCTGCTGGCGCTGCGGCCGGACATCGTGCCGGTGGAAGTGCGTGGCAACGTCGGGACGCGCATCGGCAGGGTGCGCGACGGGTCGCTCGATGCCGTGGTGCTCGCCGTTGCGGGGCTTGAGCGCCTGGGCCGTTTGCACGAGGCCGCGCAGATCTTCGCGCCCGATGAGCTGCTGCCCGCCGTGGGGCAAGGTGCGCTCGCCGTCGAGGCACGCGAGGGCGATCAGCGCACCGCCGCGCTCTTCGCCTCGATCGACGACGCGGACACCCACCGCTGTGTCCGTGCAGAGCGGGCGTTCCTCGCCCGGCTGGGCGCCGGTTGCACGACGCCCGCCGCGGCGTACTGCACGCACGGCGGCGCTTCGCTCTTGCTCCGCGCCCTCATCGCGGGGGACGATGGAGTCGCCCTGCGCGAAACGCGGACCGGTGTGGCAAACGAACCAGAAGCGCTGGGCGTGGCCGTGGCCGGGGCGCTGATCGAGCGCGGCGCGCTGGGGCTGTTGGCGCGGAGCACCTGATGTCCGGGGTTGACGGCGCCGGCAAAGTTTGGCTGGTCGGCGGGGGGCCGGGCGATCCGGGGCTGCTCACCTTGCGCGGCGCCGAGGTGCTGGCTGCCGCCGACGTCGTGCTCTACGACCGGCTGGCCGGCGAGCGGCTGCTGGAACACGCCCGCTCGGACGCGGACCTGATCTTCGTGGGCAAGGCGCCCGGCCGTCATGCGCTCACACAGGCCGAGATCAACGCCGAGCTGGTGCGGCTGGCGCGGGCTGGAAAACGCGTCGTGCGGCTCAAGGGCGGCGACCCCTTCGTCTTCGGCCGCGGCGGCGAAGAGGCCGAAGCGCTGGCCGAGGCCAGGCTTCCCTTCGAGATCGTTCCCGGCGTCTCCTCGGCCATCGCCGGGCCGGCCTACGCGGGCATCCCGGTTACGCACCGCGGCGCGGCGGCCTCGTTCGCCGTCGTCACGGGTCACGAAGACCCGGAGAAGGCGAAGGGGCAGGTCGATTGGCGAAAGCTCACTACGGCGGCGGACACGCTGGTCGTGCTGATGGGCGTAGGCAATCTGGAGCCGATCTGCGCCCAGGTGCTCGCCGGCGGCCGCGCTCCCGAGACGCCCGCCGCGCTGATTGAGTGGGCCACCACGCCCCGGCAGCGCTGCCTTGTTTCCACGCTGGCCGAGCTGCCCCGTGCCGCCGCCGCGGCCGGCATCGGCTCGCCGGCGATCGTCGTAATCGGCGAGGCCGTGCGGCTGCGCGAGCGCCTGCAGTGGTGGGAGACGCGCCCGCTCTGGGGCCGGCGCGTGCTCGTGACACGCACACGGCAGCAGGCGAGCGGCCTGCGCCGGCTGCTGGAAGAGCGCGGCGCGGAGGTAATCGAGCTGCCGGCGCTGGAGATCGTGGAAACCGTTTCCCCGGCGTTGATGCGCCGCATCGGCGGCGCGCTGAACGGCGGCGACTACGGCTGGGTCGTGTTCACCAGCGCCAACGGCGTCGAACTCTTCTTCCGCCACCTGCGCGAGCACGGCCGCGACGCCCGCAGCTTTCGCGACGCGTCGGTCTGCGCGATCGGCCCCGGCACGGCGCAGGCGCTGGCCGAGCGCGGCATCCTCGCCGACCTGGTGCCGGAGGAGTACGTGGCCGAAGGCATCATCGCCGCGATGCAGCCGTCCGATCTTCGTCGCCGCCGCGTGCTCGTGCCGCGTGCGGAGAACGCGCGGCCGGAGCTGGTCGCCGGCCTGCGCCGGCTCGGCGCCGAAGTCGAAGAGGTACCGCTCTACGTCTCGCGCGTGCCCGCCACGCCGGACGAGTCGGCCCTTGCGCGGGTGCGCGCGGGCGAGGTCGACGTCGTCACGCTCGCCAGCTCGTCGACCGTCACGCACCTGCTCGGCATGCTCGGCGGCGACCCAGCGCCGCTACGCGGGGCAGTCATCGCCTGCATCGGACCCGTCACGGCGAACACGGCGCGGCGGCTGGGGCTGCGCGTGGACGTGGTGGCCGAGACGTTTAGTATTCCCGGCCTGGTCACGGCGCTGGAGGCGTTTCTCGTCGGACCGGCGGCGATAGAGGAGCATGGTCATGCTTGAAGTCGCAACGCGCGCATCGTTCACCCGCTTCCGCCGCCTGCGCCGCGGCGAGCCGCTGCGCGGGCTCGTGCGCGAAACGGCGCTTTCGCCGGGGGACTTCATCTACCCGTTGTTCGTGGTGCATGGCCGCGATGTCAAGGCCGAGATCTCGTCCATGCCTGGGCAGTTTCACCTTTCGCTCGACCGGCTGCCGGCGGAGGCGGGCGAGCTTCAGCGACTGGGCGTGCCCGCGGTGTTGCTCTTCGGCCTGCCGGCGGCGAAGGACGAGCGCGGCTCCGAAGCCTACGCCGAGGACGGGATCGTGCAGCAGGCGACGGCGCTGCTCAAGCGCGAGGCGCCGGATCTGCTGGTGATCACCGATGTCTGCCTCTGCGAGTACACCAGCCACGGCCACTGCGGCCTGCTCGACGGCGACCAGGTGGACAACGACGCCTCGCTGGAGCTGATCGCGCGATCGGCGCTGGCCCAGGCACAGGCCGGCGCGGACATCGTGGCGCCATCCGACATGATGGACGGGCGCGTGGCGGCGATCCGCGAGTCGCTGGATCGCCACGGCCTCAGCCACGTGCCGATCATGGCCTACGCCGCCAAGTTCGCCTCCGCCTTCTACGGCCCCTTTCGCGAGGCCGCCGAATCGACGCCCGCCTTCGGTGACCGTCGCGGCTACCAGATGGACCCGGCGAACGGCCGTGAGGCGCTGCGCGAGATCGAGGCGGACATCGCGGAGGGCGCGGACATCGTGATGGTAAAGCCGGCGCTGCCGTACCTGGACGTGCTGGCCCGCGCCCGCGACCGCTTCGACCTGCCCTTCGCCGCCTACAACGTGAGCGGCGAGTACGCAATGGTCAAAGCGGCGGCGGCGAACGGCTGGCTGGACGAACGCCGCGTGGTGCTTGAAGCGCTCACGGGAATCAAGCGGGCCGGCGCCGACATGATCATCACCTACCACGCCAGGGACGCCGCGCGCTGGCTGCGCGGCGGCTGATTGGCGACAATAGCCCCAGCGCACGAGCATCGCCGGCCGCACCTCAAGCCTCCATGCAGCAGCCGTTCGGGGGCAGTGGCCCAACGTGTGCCCGGAGGACTGCATGGCAGAAGACGCCGCCGTCGCAGAGAGCGGCGCAGCACCCGACTTCTCGCGCATTCGCGCCGTCGCCTTCGACTGCTACGGCACGCTGATCGACTTCGGCGACGCCCATTTCATCGACCTGATGGGCGTGGTCGCCCTGCACAACGAACTGCAGATCGAGGGCAAGACCCTGTTCGACCACTGGCTTGAGGCGGGTAAGGAGGTCTGGCGCGACCGCGGCCGCGATCCCGAGCAGCCAACGGCCGGCCCGGAGCCACGCTTCGGCACCTACACCGAGATCTGGGCGGAGATGTTCACGCGGGCGCTGGCCTCGCTCGAATGCAGCGGCGATGCCCGCGGCGCCCACGACTTGCTCGTGGAACACCTCGGCCAGGCGCCGCCGTACGTCGAAACGCGCGAGGTGATCGAGGCCCTGCGGCCGCGCTACCGCCTCTGCGTGTTGAGCAACGCCGACGACGCCTGGCTGCGAGCCAGCCTGGGCAAGGCCGATCTGCGTTTCGAGCTGGTCGTCTCCTCCGAGTCGGCACGCTCGTACAAGCCGCGGGCGAAGATCTTTCACGACACCGCCGACCTGCTCGGCTTGCAGCCGGCCGAGGTGCTGTACGTGGGCGACAGCCCGGTGGCCGATGTGCTCGGCGCGCACAACGCGGGGCTGCCCGTGGCCTGGCTCAATCGCTTCGCTGCCAGGCTTCCCGACAAGGTACCTGCGCCGGACGCAGAAATCACCGATCTGCGCGGCCTGCTGCCGCTGCTGGTCCCGGCCGCGTCGTGACGGCGCGTCCGCTGCACGGCGCAGGCGCGCCTGCCAGCGCAACGATCGCGGCGCTGCCCCACCAATTGCAACCGCCGTGATATACTATGGTTCAGTGGATGCGGCGCCGGCTTCTTCCCGGCGCCGTTTTCTGTGCACTTTGTCACCGGGTGGCCGATCTCCGCGGGGACGCCCGGCAAGGATTCTTGTGACTGACTTCAACGGATTCCCGCTGCGACCCGCCACACGCGCGGCGCTCGCTGCCATGGACATCGGCATTCCCACACCCATCCAATCCGCCGCACTGCCCGTCATGTTCGCCGGCCGCGATCTGATCGGCCAGGCCCGCACCGGTTCCGGCAAGACGCTCGCCTTCGCCCTCCCGCTGGTCGAGCGCATCGACGAACGGCGGCGTGACTGCCAGGCGCTGGTTCTGGCGCCGACACGCGAGCTTGCGACGCAGATCCGCGACGTGCTGCGCGTGCTGGCGGGCAGCCGGCGCGTCGAGCTCCTCTTGCTCGTCGGTGGCGTTTCTGCCGGGCCGCAGCAGCAAGCCCTGCGGCACGGGGCGCAGATTATCGTCGGCACGCCGGGCCGCGTGCTCGACCACATCCGCCAGGGCAACCTGCGGCTGGGCGGGCTGCGCCTGCTCGTGCTGGACGAGGCCGACGAGATGCTCGATCGCGGCTTCGCGCCGGACGTCGAGCGCATCATCGCCGCGACCAGCAGCGAGCGGCAGACCGCGCTCTTCTCGGCGACGATACCGGCCTGGGTAGAGACCGTGGCTGCCCGCCATCAACGGCAGCCTCAAGTGGTGCGCCTAAGCGCGTCTGAGCAGCCCGCCGCCCACGTGCCGCACGCGGTCTACGACGTGCCCGCCGGCGGCAAACCCGAGGCCCTGCGCGCCCTGCTGGACGCAGGCAATGAGGGCGCCACCCTCGTCTTCGGCCGCACCAAGCACGGCGTCAAGCGATTAGCGAAGCAACTGGCCGCCCTCGGATATCCGGTCGCGGCCTTGCAGGGCAACCTGAGCCAGAACGCGCGCGACCGCGTGATGGCCGACTTCCGCAGCGGCGCGACGCCGATTCTGATTGCCACCAACGTCGCGGCCCGCGGTCTGGATGTGGACCACGTGGCCCGCGTGATCAATTTCGAGCTGCCGGAGACGGCAGCCCTGCTCACCCACCGCGTGGGGCGCACCGGCCGCATGGACCGCGCCGGCGAAGCGATTACGTTGCTCACTCCCGAGGACGAGCCGCAGTGGCGGACGTTGCTGCGCGAGCTGCCGCAGAAGCCGACGCGCGTTCCCTGGCGCGAACGCCACGCCTTGGCGCACAACGAAGCCGCGGTTGCCGCCTCTGATCATGCCCGCCGTTCGCGCCGTCCGCGCGCCGCTTCAGCCATCGCGGGGAACACGGTCTCCCTTGGGCCGGAGCCGGGGCCCGTCAATCACGGGGTGGCAGCCGCTGCCGCAGCCTCACCACGGCCGCGCAGGCGACGAGGAAGGCGAGGGCAGCGGGCGCCGCAGACAGCGGGCTGACAGCCGCGGCCTTTGGGCGTATACTGCGGGAAGATTCACGAAAGGGGGTGCGCTTGTGCGCCAGATCGACCGTCCGCGCTCCCACCGACGTGAGCGACGCCGCTAAGCCGGCAGACCGCCTCACGCACGGCCGCGAACGTGGATGACGTTCGCGGCTTTCTTCTTGTCCGCGAACGGCCTCGCATCCGGCTGCACTCCGCGCCCGCATGGTGTTGCCTATGCAAACCCGATCCGCCTCTGCTCAACCGCAACGGCAGTGTGCCGGCCGCGCGGCCGGCGTTCCGGGGGCGCAGTTTCGCCTTCGGGTTGGAGAGCAAACGAATGCAACTTGAACTAGCCATCGCGACATCCTGCGAGCCGTCCGGCTGCCGCGTCGTTCTTGCGGACGGGCGCGGCGCGATCGAGACCAAGTACGGTGTGCAGGTGCTGAACCGCATCAAGGTGCGGTCCGGCGACCTCGTGGCCGTCGACCTTGAGGAATTGCCCCCGGCGATCGTCTGGCGCTGGTGGCATGGGACGGTCCGGCGGGTCGAGGAGGAGCGGGTACTCGTCGAGCGGTGTGTCACCCACAACACAGCGGAGGCGCCGGCCACCGATACCCTGTGGGCGAAGTTGCCGGCCGCCGTGCGCGGCCACGCCGCCGTGGGAAACACCGTTTTCTTCTCGGGTCATCGCGACGGGGAAGCCGTGGTGGTCGACGTGGCCGGCCCGTCCATGCCGGCAGATCCTCAGCGACTCAGGACGGAGCTGCTGCCCGGCGTGGTGACGGCGTACCAGGCGTTTGAGGGCTAACAGGGTGCGGGGGCAGGCGGCGCTGGCCGATCTGCCCCCGCAGCTGGCGTTTCTGTACCGGATCACGGCGATCAGCGAACGGAGGGACGATGCTGCGAGGCGAAAAGGTGGTGTTGCGCAGCCTGGAGCGGGAGGATCTGCCCGCCCAGTGGGCGTGGAACAACGATCTGGAGACCGAGGTCGCCGGCGGCGGCGACCCGCCGATGCCGCAGCCGCTGGCGCGGCTGCAGGCCGACTTCGACCGGGAGGCAGCGAAGGGCGGACGCGACGACGCGAACTTCGCGATCGAAACGGAAGGCAAGCTGATCGGCGCCTGCGGCCTGTTCAACTGGAACGCGGCGGATCGCACCTGCGAGCTGGGCATCGGGATCGGCGATAAGGCGTACTGGGGCCGCGGCTACGGCCGCGATGCGGTACGCACGCTGGTGGAGTACGCCTTCCGCTACCGCAACCAGCGCAAGGTCTTCCTGCGCGTGTGGGGCAACAACGAGCGCGGCATCCGCTCGTACCGGTCCGTCGGCTTTGTGGAGGAGGGCCGGTTGCGCGAGCACGTCTGGAGCGCCGGCCGCTACGTCGATCTCGTCTACATGGGCGTGCTGCGCAGCGAGTGGCCGGGCGCGATGGCGGAAGGGTAACGGGGCCCCTCAGCCTCCCGCTTGCACTGCGGCAAAACGGCGAGCGGCGACAGCGTAAACCGTCGCGCGCCGACCAGCAGCAAGCACCGCGAAGCCGCGGGCCGGCGCGGCGCCCGCTATCGGCGGACGGACTGACCTATCCGCCGGGCGAGCGCTCAGAGGTTGTCACGGATGCGGCGGCGTCTATGCCGGGTCCGAACTGGGGCGCCTACAAGAAGGTCTGCACGGCTTTGAGGAAGCCCTGCGGATTCTCCAGCGGGATCGAGTGGCCCGCGTTCGGCACCTCGACCATGCGCAGCTTCGGGATGGTCTTGAGCATGCGCTGCGCCGTCTCCGGGCTGAGGATGTCGCTCTCCGCGCCTCGCACAAGCAATGTCGGGCAGGTGATCTTCGGCAGCAGCGCCCAGATCGCCGCGGCGTCGGGGCGCGGCAACGGCCGGTCGGGCGCCCGCAGCGCTTTGTCGTAGCGGAAGGTCCAGCGCCCGTCATCCGTGCGCATCAGGTTATGGGTGACACGGTGCCGCAGCTCCGTCTCGTCGGCGCGGGCGTTGCCGGTGCGGGCCTGGCGAATCGCCTCTTCGGGATCGTCGAACACGTCCGTCTGCAGCACGCCCTGGCGGATGCGGTCGGAGCCGCTGGTCGCGATCTCGGGCCCGATATCCACGATCACGAGCTTCTCGAGCGTCTCCGGGTGCAGCGCCGCGTACTGGTAGGCATTGCGCCCGCCCATCGAGAGCCCCAGCAGCACGAAGCGCCCGAGGTTCAGCCCCCGCACGAAGGCATCGACATCCTCGACCATGCGCTCGGCCGTGTAGTCCGTGGCCCAGCCGCTCTCGCCGTGGCCGCGCTGGTCGAGCGCCAGCACGCGGTACTTCGCCTGCATCGCCCGCGCGAAGCTGTCCCAGGAGCGGGCATGGCCGGTGAAGCCGTGCAGCAGCACCAGCGCCGTCGCGCCGGGATGCTCCCAGTCGCGGTAATGAAAGCGCAATCCATTCAGCTCGATCGTCTAGTCCTGGACCGCGGTCTCGGTCGTCATCTCCCCCTCCAGCGGGCGCCGTCGCACCCGAGCAGGAGTATACGACGTGTCCGCGCGCGGCGGCGCCGCGGGCAATCGGGATTCGGCCGAACAACTCGTCGTTCGCCGTCCCGCCGCCGTATGCTCGTGACAGCAAGCGAGGGCAGGGAGGGCGGCAGTGGCGCTGGCACGGTCGTGTGGGGGCGGCCGCCCGCGCGCCTCGGGCGCTTCGGCTTGATCCCGGCTGCCGTCCGCTGGCTCGTGCGCCGCTTCTCCCGCCTGAGCCAGCTCGTGGCGACGCTGCTCGTCAGCCTGGCGCTGCTGTGGCTGACGCTGCACACCGTCGATTTTGGCGAAGTTGGCCGTACCTTCCGTCACGCCAACCTGCTCTATCTCGCGCCGATCGTCGCCACGTTTGCCGTGCAGTACTGGTTGATTGCCGTGCGCTGGCAACAGCTCGTACGGCACATCCGCCCGGTCTCCATCCGCGATGCGCTCCCGCGTGTGCTGGTCGCCAGCTCGGCGACGGCGGTGCTGCCGTTCCTGCTCGACCAGCTGCTGATGGTACAGATCTCCGCCCGTGCCTTCGGCATCGGCCGCGCTGAACTGTCCGGCGCCGAGTTCATCTCGCGTCTGATGGAAGGATTCGTGTATGCGCTGTTCCTGCTGGCGACGATTCTGCTGCTGCCGGTGGGACCGGCCTTCGTCGGGCTGGCGCTGTTCATGCTGTTTGGTACGACGACCGGCTTCGCACTCGTCCTCTGGCTCACCAGGCCACGGGCCCTGTCACAGCCCCTTCCCGGCCCGGCGGGGCGCTGGGTCGGGCAGAGCCTCCGGCAGCCGGTGCTGCGCGGACTGCGCTCGATCCGCGACCCGCGCCAGGCGCGCGATCTGTTGTTGCTCAGTGCCGCGATCGCGTTTACCGAGGTTGTCTTCAACGCGCTGGTCGGCCTGGCGCTCGGCATCCGCACCGATCCGGTCGCCTACCTCTTCCTCGACAGCGCCGGCAACATCGGCGCGGCGATTCCGTTCACGCAGGGTGGCACCGGCAGCATCTTCCTCACTCAGCGCGCCTTCCAGGCCGCCGGCCAAAGTACGAGCGTTGCCGCAGCCTACGCGCTCGCGCTGCAGGCGCTAAGCGCGCTGCCCCTCGTGCTGCTTGGCCCGCTCGCCGTCGCCGCCCTGCAGATCACCCCGCGCGAGCTGTTTGCGCTGCGCATCCGCATCGATCACGACGACGATGAGCCCCATGCATAGGCATCACCAAGAGATGAGCCGCCGCTGCGGGAGGCGCGCGGGGCGCTCTCGGACGCCGGTCTCGACATACGCTGTTAGCCGCGCTGCCAGAGCCGGAAGCTGCGCGACTCGTTGTAGGCGTAGCCGAGGGGATTCTCCTGCCAGCCATTGACCGGACCGCGGAGCAGCTCGCGGTCGACCCGCACCTCGCCTGCGTCAAGGTTGAGCCCCCGCCGCTGCGCCCGGCGCATGAATACGTCGAAGCGCCGCGCCAATGCCGTGCGCGCAAGCAGCGCCGGATCGACCGGCTGCCCGGCCCTCGCCGCCTGGCTCGCCGCTGAAGCCACGCGATGTGCCAGTTCGGCGGCAGGGATCGTCGTTCGTTGCCGCGGATCGTCGAACACGATGCGGGCGACGAGGTGCGCCAGCGTCACCGTGCTCAGCCGGCCGAACTCGCCGTGGACGATCGCCTCAGCCTCTCGACGTGGCAACTCGGCCAGACCAGCTCTGGGTGCGCCCACGTTGAGAAACAGCCGCGGCCGCCGCCCTGCCGGCATCAGGTCATACGTCGTGGCGATCGGCAGCACACGCGCCTCGGGCGCGGCGCGCAGCAGGTGGTATAAGCCGCTGCGCAGCGGCTGCAGGGCGCCGTCGGGCGTGAGCTGCCCCTCCGGTGCGATCACAAGCGCACCGCCGGCCCGCAACGGCGCAATCGCGGCCGCGAGTCGCGCAGGCGCCTCGTATGCCTGCGCGATCCGCAGCCGGCGGATCGCAGCCGTACTGATCAGGTCGTTGCCGGTCTGAATGGTCAGCAGCCGCTCGTAGCGCCAACGACGCGCCTCGGTCAGCCTCAGCGACGGTTCGGCACCCGCAGCACGGACCAGCGCCAGTCCCCCCTCGCTCAGCACCGCGCTCAACGGCGTATCGCCCGGGTAGACGGCGCGCAGTATGTCCAGCCATTCAGCGACCATCTGTGTCCCGGTTGAACCGACGGGCACGATCCGCAGGGCGCGGAGCACGGGGCCGAGATTCGTCCGGTACAGCAGCCTGCGCAGCGGCGGGCCGAGCTGAGGGAAGTACAGTCCAAGGAAACCGTCGAGGTAGAGGTCAGCGCTGCCGACGAAGGTTACCCGCCCCAGCCAGCGCGGCCAGACCGAAGGGCCAAGCAGGGTTGCGATCAGCGCCGGCACATCCAGATCACGCTTGTGAGCGAAGGCGACGATCGTCCCAGGCGCGAGAATCGCCCTGGGATCACGGCGCGCCGAGATCTGTACCAGCAGCGGCGTGACCGCCTGGAACAGCGCCGCCACCGACGCCTGTGCCGCCATGTCCGTCGACGTGCGCGGCGGGTGAAGCGCAAACGCGGCGGGCGCTGCGCCGCCGGCAAGCGGCGCCGAGTGGCCAGGGCGACGTGCCAGCATGACTGCACTATGCGGGGGATGGGCGCCGCCCGCAACGAATCGTGCGCATCGGCCGCCGGCCGGTACGCCGAGCGCCGCGATCCTTGAAGCGGCGCTCCGCTCGTGCGGCCGGGCCGGGAGGCGCCCGCTGCCAGCTCACGCAACGACCGGAAATCAGGCAGACCCCGCCGGCATCGCTCTGGTCGATCTATGATGGTGCGTCGCCGCCCTACGCAGAGCTGGAGGGGAAGATGACCGTCACGGTACTGTGGGAAGATCGCGAAGCAACCTGCGCGGAAGCGCGAGCCGAGGGCGATGCCCTCTGGCTGCCCGTCGCCGCGTTGCCGGCCGTGAGTGGCTGGGAGCTGAAGCCCCAAGGCGCCTGCCGCGGCGATGTCTGTGTGCCCTTGCCGGCGGGGCGCCAGACCGAGTTTACGCGTGACGGCGGCCGGCAGTTCAACCTGGCGGCGCTGGCGCGGTTGCTGGGCCAACCGGAGCTGCATGAGACGACCCCAGACGCCTGGGCCTTTGGCGAGGCGGGCGCGGCGCGGCGCGACGCGCTGCGGAGCCTCGAAGCGCCCGACTTTACCCTGCCCGACCTCGAAGGGCGCATGCATTCGCTCAACGACTACCGCGGCAAGAAGGTGCTGCTCGTCTCCTGGGCGAGCTGGTGAGGCTGCCGCATGGACCTGCCGGTCTGGCAGGCGCTGTACGCGGAGCTGGGGGAGAAGGGCTTTCTGCCGATCTCGGTGGCGCTGGATACCGGCGGCGCGGCTGCGGCACGCGAGTGGATCGAGAAGGCGAAGCCGACCTATCCCTGCCTGATCGACGAGCATCACGTCGTCGCGCGGCTCTACGACATGATCAACGTGCCGAGTGCGGTCTGGATCGACGAGCAGGGCCGTATCGTGCGCACCACCGAGCCCGCCGGCGCGGGCGACGGCTTCCGCACTATGGACCGCACCACCTTCCAGATGCCGCCGGAAGCGATCGAAGACTACCGGGTGCGGCGTGAGGTCTACCTCAACGCCCTGCGCGACTGGGTGGCGAAGGGCGCCGCGAGCCGTCATGTGCTCTCGGCAGCGGAGGCGCGGCGGCGCCTGCCCGGTCCCAGCGAGGAGCAAGCGCTGGCGGCAACGCACTTCCGCCTGGGTACCTGGCTGCACGAGCAGGGGCAGACCGAGGCCGCGCAGCGGCACTTCCACGCAGCGCAGCGCCTGCGGCCGCAAAGCTGGTCGTACAAGCGCCAGGCCTGGGCGTTGGAGCAGCCTGGCCTCGCCGGCGGCCCGCCGTTCTGGGCCGCGGTTGATGCGCTGGGCGACCGGCGCTACTACCCGCAGATCGAGATGGAGGGGATGCCGCGCTAGATGGCGGCGATTCTGCGCGACACCTCCGACACGGCGCTGGCCGCGGCGATCGACGCCAACCAGGCGGCGCAGTATGGCCTGCTCGCCGAGGGCATGGGCGGAGAAACGCACGACGAGGGCGACGCGCTCTGGTTCATCACCGACATCGACTACGCACTGTTCAATGGCGTGATGCGGGCGCGTCTGCCTGCCGCGGCGGCGCCTGCTCGCATCCAGGAGCTGCTGGCGCCGTTTCGCGGGCGGGCGATCGAGATGACGTGGCACGTCGGCAGCTCCTCGGCGCCGGACGATCTCGGCGAGCAGCTCCGCAATCACGGCCTGTGGCGCGGGCTGGGAGAGCCGGGGATGGCGGCCGAGCTGGCCGCGCTCCCGGCCGGACGCCCGATCGCCGGCGTCGACGTCGAGCCCGTGCGCGACACCGTGGCCTTCGCCGTCTGGCTAGACGTGATGGCCCGCGGCTTCGACATGCCTGTGATCGCGCGCGACGCCATCGGTGTAGCCTACCGCTGCTTGGGCTTTGGGCCGGACTCCTTCATGCGCCACTACCTCGGCCTGTGGCGAGGCGAACCCGTTGCCTCCTCGACGCTCTATCTTGCGGAAGGGGTAGCCGGCATCTATAACGTGGCCACCTTGCCATCCGCGCGCCGGCGCGGCATCGGCACGGCCGTGACGCGTGTGCCGTTGCTGGAAGCGCGGGACGAAGGCTACCGCGTCGGCGTGCTGCAGTCGTCGAAGCTGGGACTCAACGTCTACTGGCAGCTCGGGTTCCGCCCCTACTCGCGGCTGATTCAGTACGGATTGCGTCCGGGCGCAGGGTGAGGCGGCGGGCACTGAGACGCCCCGAGTTGCCGCAGTTATGTAAAGAGCGGTGCCATGGCGCGGTGCTCCGAGAGCTCACGCATGGCCTCATCGTCCGGCGCCGCGGTGAAGCGTTCGGCGGCGTCGATGATCCTGGGCAGCAGCGAGACGTCGCCCGCGGTGTTGAGGAAAACGCCTTCGTGGCCGAAGACCCAGTGCACGGCCAGATCGATGTCCGGTTGCTCGCGCAGCGGCTCGTACCAGGTCGGAGCGCCGTGCGGGCGCTCGCTCCAGGGCGCCAGTGTGATCGCTTTAATCGTCTGCATCGCCACGCCGCGCTCGCGGCAGACGGCCCGCAGGGCAGCGAAGTCGGCAGCGTACTGCGGGTTCTGCAGCATTGGGTGGTTGAGCGGCAGCAGCACCGAGTCGAAGGCGAACCGTTCGAGGCTGCGGCGGTGCATCCGCGCCACCGTCACGCCGTGCCCGGTGACGCCGATGAAGCGCACCAGGCCGGCCTCGCGCGCCTCGATCGCCGCCTTGAGGGCGCCGTCCGGCCCCAGCGCCGTCTCCCACTCGGCTTCGTCGACGAGGTTGTGCAACTGGATCAGGTCGACCTGATTGACCTGCAGCCGATCGAGCGAGCGGCGGATCTGGTCGCGGGCGCCGGCGTAGGTGCGCTCGCCCGTCTTCGTCGCCAGGAAGAAGCGATCGCGGTGCTTCGCCAGCCACGGGCCGAGGCGCAGCTCCGAGTCGCCGTAACTGGCCGCGGTGTCGATGTGGTTGACACCGCGCGCAAGCAGCAGCGCCACACTGCGGTCGGCCGTCGGCTGGTCCACGCGGGCAAAGGCGGCTGCGCCGAAGATCGTGCGCGTGCTGGTGTGGCCGGTGCGGCCAAACGGCAGTGTCGGGATCATCGCTTGCCCCCTCGGCGCACGCTGCGGCGCGTCTTGCAGCCCAGCATACGCCACACGCAGGCCCGACCGCTCCCATGCTGTTCATTCGCCGGTCAGCACCAGCGCCGCGAGTGCATTGACCAGCGCGTCCGGGTCGAGCGGCTTGGCCAGGTGCGCCGTGAAGCCGGCGGCCAGTGCCCGTTCGCGGTCCTCGTCGCCCGCGTAGGCCGTGAGCGCCAGGGCGGGCAATGCGCGTCCAGAGGTGAGCCGGTGTACCGCCGCCAGTAGTTCGTAGCCATCCATCCCCGGCAAACCGATGTCGGCGAGCAGTACGGCCGGTCGCACCCGCGCTATCGCTTCAAGCGCAGCCTCGGCGGAATCGGCCGCGGACACCGCCGCACCCTGAGCCGCGAGCACCAGTGAAAGCAGTTCGCGGGTCGGCGCGTCGTCCTCAACCACGAGCACCGGCACGCCGGCGAGGCGGCCCGCTTCCACCGCGCCGGCAACGGCGACATCCGAATCGCTCCCCTCAGCGCCGGCCAGCGCCGCGAGCAACGGCAGCCGCACGGTAAACGTCGCTCCCTGGTCACGGCCGGCGCTGTACGCCGTCACGTTGCCGTGATGCATCAGCACGAGCTGGCGCACCAGAGCCAGGCCAAGCCCGAGGCCGGTCTGGCGCGGAGCCGCGGGGTCCGCCTGCCGGAAGCGCTCGAAAACATGCGGCAGGAACTCAGGCGCAATGCCCTGGCCCGTATCACGTACGGAGAGCACGGCGTCGCCGCCTTCGGCGGCGAGAATAAGCTCGACGCGGCCGCGCAGCGGCGTGAATTTGATCGCGTTAGCAAGCAGATTCCAGACCACCTGCTGCAGGCGCGTTGCATCGCCCCGAGCGAAGATAGGGCAGCCCGCGACGGCGAGCTTCAGCTCGATCGAGCGGGCTTCGGCCGATGGGCGCACGATCGCCGCCGCCGCTTCCACCACGGCGCACAGATCCACCTGCTCGGCTGCGAGTGAGAGCTTGCCCATGATGATGCGCGAGGCGTCGAGAATGTCCTCGACCAGCCGCGCCTGCGTCTGCGCGCTGCGCTCAATCTGCGCCAGGGCCTGGCGCGTTTGCTCCGGGCCGAGGCGCCCGCGGGCGAGCAACTGCGCGTACGCGAGGATCGGGGTCAGCGGTGTGCGCAGCTCGTGGGAGACGGTTGAGAGAAAAGCGTCGCGGGCGCGGTTGGCGGCCTCGGCGTCGGCACGCGCGGCCTGTTCCCGCGCCAGCAGTTGCTCACGTTCGTGCTCGGCCGCCTTGCGCTCGCTGATGTCGCGTAGGTTCTGCACCACACCGCGAACGTTCGAATCGTGCAGGAGGTTGCTGGCCGTGGCCTCGACATAGCGCCAGGAGCCGTCAGGGTTGCGCAGACGGAACTCGATCGGCAGATAGTCGCCGGGTTCCCGCACCACACCGGAGAACGACTGCACGAGGCGCGGTACATCATCGGGATGCACGAAGGCGAAGGCGCTCTGGCCCACGACGTCGGTGGCATCGTAGCCGAAGATGCGCTTCACAGAAGGGCTGACGTAGCGCATCACACCCTGCGCGTCCAGCACGACCACCACGTCCGAGCTCTGTTGGACGAGGGCGCGGAAGCGCTCCTCGCTCCGGCGTAGCGTATCTTCCCCGGCACGGCGGTCAGTGATCTCGCTGACGCTGGCGCCGGCCGCCACAATCGCGCCCGAGGCGTCGCGCACCGGAAAGTAGCTGACCATCCACTCTCGTTGGCGTCCGGGGTTCGCCGCGGTTTCGCCGCGCACCTCGACGTTCACCAACGATTTGCCCGTCTTCAGCACGTGGCGCAGCGCCGGCTCGACCGTGTCGGCCAGTGCGGGCACCACGTCGCGCACGCGGCGTCCGAGGCAGGCTTCCACGGTGACGCCGTTGATCGCGGCGAGGGCCGGATTGATGCGGAGATAACGCAGATCGCGGCTTAGCAGCGCAAGCCCGACCGGCGCGGCGGCAAGCAGGGCATCGAGCAGGGCCGAGGCTTCGTCGGGCAAGGCCGTGCGCTCCAGCCGTACAGTCGGCAATCTTGCAACAACAGTATAGCGATACGCTGAAGAAACAGAATCGGACCGCCGGCTTGACCAGGTCCGGCGCGCCGGCGTGCGAATCCGCGCGGCTGCCGGCCACGAACCTACCCATTTCGATCACTTGCGGCGAAGCGGGGCGGTTTCAGCCCGCCGGCTACCGCGCGCTAACATCTGACGGCACGGCGCTGCCGTACTCTCCATGAAGCAGGGCGGAGGCCGCCGGCCCACGCGCCGCCGAGGGCGCGCGGCGCGACGGCGCGCCCGCCGTATGGAGCGATCATGCGCCACTTCTGGTACGGCACCGCCGCGGGCTGCGCCTTCGTCGTGGTCTCGCTGATCGCCCGCGCGGCGGACAGCGTGCCCACGCTGCCGGAGCTGGCGCAGGATCGCCTGGTGCTGCTGCTGCCGGGGCCGCTGTTCTCGCTGCTGCTGGATCGCCTTCTCTATCTCGGCAAGCCGCTGCTCTTCGCCGCGCTGTTGCTGGCGGAGGTGGCGGCCGGAGGTCTCGCCGGGCTGGCGATCGGCCGCTGGGGCCGGCCCGCCGCGGCGGCCGCGGCGCTGTGGCTGCTCACGGGCTTCGTGCTGCTGCCGCTGGTGGATCGCGGCGTGTTCGCCGGCAGCGCCGAGGTGGCGCTGGTGCTGCTGCTCGGCCTGGCCGCCTACGCGCTGACGTACACGCTCTTCGCTGGTCTGCCGCTCAGCCTCGCCGCGCTATTTGGCCCGGCGCAGGAGACGCGGCAAGCCGAAGCAGAGACGCCTGAGGCGCGTGCGGCCGCGCAGATCGACCGTCGACGGTTGCTGGCCGGCGGCACGCTGGGCCTCGCCACGGTGCTCTTGACACGGCGCGCGATCGGCCGGCTCCCCGAGCTGCCCCCGCGCGGTGGCGGCGGTTCGGCGCTGGCGGCCGGGGGCGGCGATGCCTCCGCCGGCGGCGCCGATGAAGCGTTCAGCGGCCTGCCGCCGCCGGTGACGCCCGTCGATCGCTTCTACATCGTCTCCAAGAACCTGCTGGACCCGGTCTCCAACGGCAAGAGCTGGCGGTTGCACGTGGGCGGCATGGTCGAGCGGCCGCTGACCCTGGGTTACGGCGAGATTACCGCCCTGCCGGCGGTCACTCAGGACCGCACGCTGGAGTGCATCTCCAACGAGACTGGCGGCGACCTGATCAGCAACGGCGTCTGGACTGCCGCACGTCTGGCCGACGTGCTGCAGCGGGCCGGCGTGCAACCGGGCGCCGCCGCGATCACCTTCAGCAGCGCCGACAAGTACACCTCCGCCCTGCCCCTGGCGCAGGCGCAGGATCCCTCCACGCTGCTCGCGTACCAGCTCGACGGCGCGCCGTTGCCGCACAAGCACGGCTACCCGGTGCGCGTTTTGGCCGCCGGCCTCTACGGCATGAAGAACCCGAAGTGGCTGACGCGCATCGACCTGGTCGCGGCCGAGCAGCCGGGCTTCTGGCAGCAGCAGGGCTGGGATGAGCAGGGCATCATCCAGACGATGGCGCAGATCAACACGCCGGTAGACGGCGCAAAGCTTGCGGCGGGAACCGTGCAACTTGCCGGCATCGCCTTCGCCGGCGCCCGCGGCATCGCACGCGTCGAGGTCTCGAGCGACGGCGGTGTGAGCTGGGCGGACGCGCGGCTCCTGCCCTCGCTCGGCCCCAACACCTGGACGTTCTGGCAGAACGCCTGGCAGCCAGCGGGGAGCGGCGCCTTCACGCTCAGCGTGCGCGCCACGGACGGCTCGGGGACGGAGCAGCCGGCGCGGCGCACCGATCCGTTCCCCGCCGGCGCTACCGGTTACCACCAGATCCGCGTGCGTGTCGGCGGCTGAGCGGATCCCGGCATTGGTGCACAAGCGGAAGCCTTGAGCGGAGGGCGGATCATGGGACGCGTACTCCGGATCGTTCCGGCCTGTCTGACGGCCGCGGCCATCATGGCGCTGGCCGCTTGCGGCTCTTCGAACAACGGCAGCCATACCGCGAACAATCCCGCGCCAGCCGGCGTAACGGTCGTTGCGGCGCAGGCTGCCAACTCGGCCGCGACGAGCGCGCCGC
Organism: Dehalococcoidia bacterium; assembly: GCA_035310145.1. Lineage (NCBI taxonomy): Bacteria > Bacillati > Chloroflexota > Dehalococcoidia > Dehalococcoidia bacterium. The sequence goes on along the minus strand of DATGEL010000003.1, from coordinate 60,963 downwards.
CGTCAGCGGCTGCCGCCGTGTCACCCAGTCCGGCCCCAGGCGGCACGGCCGCCGCTGGACCGGCCGGTCTGGGCACGCCGGCGACCAATCCGGTCGAACGGCTGAGTGGGACCGTGCAGAGCGTGGACGCGGGCAAGGTCACGCTGAAGGACGGCGGCAGCTTCTCGCTCTCACCGCAAACGGTCGTGACGAAGCGGGCGATGATCACGGCGGCGGATCTGAAGACGGGTCAGACGGTGGCGATCACCGCCCGGCGCCAGCCGGACAATACGCTGCTGGCGAGCATGATCGTGGTCTTTCCCGGCGCGCCGAGCGGCTTCCGGCTCGGGCAGAGCCCGCTGGACGCCGGCAACTTGATGACCAACGCGACGATCGACAGGGTCGCGGGCAGCAGCTTCCACGCCTCGTTTCCCGGCGGCGGCGAACAGGTGAGCATCGCGCCCGACGCGCAGCTCCTCACGCTGGCCGCGGGCACGCAGGCGGAGATCGCCACTGGTGCGATGATCACGGCCGCGGTGCGCAACGGCGTCGCCCAGCAGGTCTCGATTCAGTAGGGCGTGGCGCCTATTCCTGCTTCGCTTCGCTCGGCTGTCCCCTTCCTGCGAGGAAGCGCTTGTCCGAGAGCTACGGGGCGTCCTCGCCCTTACTCCTCCCGTGTCCGGCCAGAGCGCAGCGCAACCGTCGGAGACTTTCCACGCAGACGCGGCGATCTGAAGCTCGCCGCGGCGCGGGTATCTTGAACCAGAGCGCGGTCAGGCGCGGCGCGCGGTGTGTCTACGCAGGGGGTGCAGCGATGAGCGCGTCGTAGGCTGAAATTTGCCGTTCGCGCGCGGCGTCATAGGCGGCGCGGTGCTCGGCATTCGGAGAAAACGTGTCGCCGATCGCAGCGGGAACGCGCTCGGCCTTCGGCGCAACCACCTCCAGTGCGGTTACAGCCGTACCGCGCAGCGTGGTTTGGCCTTCGAGCGAGGCCACCATCGGCGCCCCGATGACGTCCGCCAGGATGCCGAGCCACTCCGGCAGGTCTTCGGCCGCCCCGCCGCTCACCACGACGCGCGCGACGTCCGGCGCAAGCCGGCGCACCTCGTCCGCAATCAGTCCCAACCGCAGCGCGATCCCCTCCAGCAGGCCGCGGAACAGCGCCGCCGGGTCGGTGTGGAGATCCATGTTAGTGAAGCTGGCGGTCGCGTGGCCGGCCCAGCCGGGACTGCGCTCGCCGGTGAGGAAGGGCAAGACGACGGGCGTATCCATGGCCGGCGGCGCGGTGATCACGGGCCGCAGGCCGTCGACCGGCGGCAGCTTCAGCAGGCCGCGCAGCCAGGCGACCGCGCGGCCGCCGTCGTTCAGCGCACCACCCAGCAGCGACTGCCGTCGGTTCACGCGGTAGCACCAGAGTCCGTGCGGCACGACATCGGGCGTGCCCTCCAGCAGCACCCGCACGGCGCCGCTGGTGCCGAGCGAGAGGGCGTAGCTCTGCAGGTCGGTCGCGTCGCTGCCGATGTTGCTGGCGTAGCCGTCGGCGATCGCGGGGAACCACTTCGCCTGCTTGAGCTGCGGCCAGCGGCGGGCGAACTTCTGCCGCAGCCCCTGCAGTGGCTCGCCCGTGTCGCGCAGGCTCGAGAGCTGGTCGGCCTTCACCGGCAGCGCGGCGAGCAGCTCCGCGTCCCAGTCAAGCTCGTGCCGGTTGAGCAAGCCCGTCCAGGCGGCGGTAGAGAAGGACGCCGCGCGCTTGCCCAGCAGATGCACGTAGACGAACTCGCCGAGCGAGAGCCAGTAGGCCGCGCTCGCAAGCGTTTGCGGCTCCGTGGCCTGCAGCCAGCGGAAGCGCGCCGGCAGATAGCTGGCGTGGAAGCGGCAGCCGGTGCGCTGCTGCACCGCGTCCTCGTCCAATTCGCGCTGGAGCTGCGCGACCTGCGGCGCAGGGCGCGCGTCGGCGTAGGTGAAGACGGGCGTCAGCGGCCGGCCGCGCGCGTCCACGCCGACGAGGCTTGAGGCGTAGGTATCGCAGGCGACCGCGGCGATCTGTTCCGCGTGTCTGCCCGCCGCCTTGAGCAGGCCGTCGATGATCTGGATCGCCTCGTTCAGCACCGCCTCCGCGTCGCCGACCACGGTGCCATCGGGCTTGCTCGTCGCCTGGTGGCGGATGCGCACCTCACAGCGCTTGAGCGTGCGCCCGCGCGCGTCGAACAGGCGGCCGCGCGTGCCGGAGGAGCCAACATCGAGGGCCAGGACAAAGGGGGGCTCGGCGCGCTTCTTGCCGACGGTCTCCATGCGCATTGCACCCGACGCCGAGAGTCGCCGGCTCGCGAGCGGACAATGAGCACACGCCCGTCCCGGCCGGCGCTGGGCGGATTCTACCACTGCCCCGCCGAGGCGCTGCCCTATACTGGAGGCAAGTGAAATTTCGGAGAGATGGGCGCGTGTGGCGCTTCTTGCCGCGCAGCCGGCGAGTGCGGTTCGCAATCGGCGGCCTCGTTGTGCTGGCGGCGGCCGTGACCGGCGCCTCGTTGATCATGATGCGCAGCAACACCCACACGCTCGCGCCGCCGGCTCCCACCGTCAGCGCCCAGCGCATCGATTACACGCTGAAGTCGTCGCTGCTCGCGCTGGTGCAGTCGGCCGACCTGATCTGCGCCTGCACCGTGCTCTCCGAGTCGCCGCCCTACCTGGCAACGCCGCGGGTGGACGGCAGCGGCGCGGGGCCGGCGCCCGCAAGCAGAGCCGTGCAGGACTTCAGCGTGCGCGTGGATCGCGTGGTGCGCGGCACCAGCGAGCCTGCGCAGACAATCACGGTGACGCAGGCAAGCAACCAGGGCAGCGCAGCCGCGGCCGCTGAGAATACGCCGCTGGTGGCCGGCTCGCACTACCTGCTGTTCCTCAGGCGTGCCGCCAACGGCAAGTACGGGCTGGTCTCCGGTCCGCAAGGGCTGCTGCTTCTCAACGCCCAGAACCGCCTGCAGCCCGCGCTCGCAGACGATCCGGTCACCGGCCCGCTGCGCAATCGCAAACTTGACCAGGTGCTCGGCCTCTTGCGTGGACCGGTGACGACGCCTGCGGCGCATTAGGCCAGGCTCTCCGCATCCGCCGCCTCCGCGTGCGCGAACGAGCGGAGACCACGAGCGTCTTCACACACGACACAAGGAAGTTCAAATGTCGCAGAATCTCTTTCCCGAGCTGGACACTGCCCAGCCGCCGGTGGACCTCAGATCATGGCGCCCCGACTGGGACTTCGGCCCGATCGAGGGCTTTCCCGTCTACACCCGCGCGAATGTCGGCGAAGTCATTCCGGGGTTGATGTCGCCGCTCGGCGCCTCGGTCGGCACGAACGCGCTCGACCAGGGCTTCATCCTCCTGTCGAAGATGCTGGGCACCTTCGAACCCTACCGGCGCCGCCTGCCGCCCGGCATCGAAGACGGCACGGCGAAGACCGGCGCCTGGGTGGGCGTCTTCTTCGGCCGCGCCTATCTCAATCTCAGCCTGATCACCGAGGGCGCGGACCTGATCCCCGGCACCTCCACCGCGGCGGTGGAGGAGCAGTACCTGGGCGGCGTGCGCAATCCCGGCGCGCCGCCGCGCCGGCTGACCCTGGCGGAACGACGAATCAAGCTCACGGTGATCCCGCACTTGCTGCGGGCAACGCTGCGCGCTCCCCGGCTGACCGATGAGCAGGAGCAACGGGTCACCGAGTATGTGCGACACGAAAGCGCCCTCGATCTGCACCAGGCGAGCGGCGACACGCTGCTCGCTCGCCTGGCATACTCGGGGCGCTTCCAGGTGCCCGTTGCCGGCCTGCATCTGCTGAACAGCGCCGGCGCCAGCACGGGCCTGGAGACCCTCTCGCGCAGTGTGCGCCGCTGGCTGCCGAATGCTCCGGCCGGGCTGGTGGAGCGGTTGGTCACCGGGCTGCCGGACGTGGAGAGCGCCAAGCCGGCTTACGAGATCTGGCGGCTCTCGCGCCTGGTGAAGGCCGACGACGGTCTCACGCGCCTGTTCGCGCGGACAGACGCCGGCGAGACCGCCGCGGCGCTGGCCGCCGCGCCCGGCGACGCGGCCACGGGCCTCCGTGAAGCCCTGGACGGCTTCCTCGGCCGCTATGGCTACCGCGCGATGCGCGAGGCCGAGCTGTCGTCAAAGTCGTGGGCGGAAGACCCAACCTTCGTCTACGCCACGATCAAAAGCTACGCGCAGGCCGGCGAGGACGCCGACCCCTTCCTCGCGCACGCACGCCAGGAGGCGTTCCGCCGCGAGGCAGAAGCGTACGCGTTCAAGCAGCTGAATCCGTTGAAACGGCGTCTCTTCCGCCAACAGCTCGGGGTGGCGCAGCGCTTCATTGCCCTGCGTGAGAAGACCAAGGCGCAGTGGGTGCGGGCGATGCAGCCGGCCCGCGCCATCTGCCGCGAGGCCGGGCGGCGTCTCACGGAGCAAGGCGTGCTCGCCACCACGGACGACGTGTACCTGCTGCTCTACGATGAGTTCGAGCAAGCGCTGCGCGGTCGGCTCGACACGGCCGCCGCCCGGCAGGCCGTCGATCGCAGACGGCGCGACCTGGCGATCTGCGAGCGCGTCGAGTTACCGGAGTGGTTCGACGGGCGGCCCGAGCCTCACTGGACCGGCGCAGAGCAAAGCAAACCGGCCGGCGACATGCCCGCCGCGGCGACCCTCAAGGGCATCCCCGTCAGCCCTGGACGCGCGCGCGGACGGGCGCGCGTGATTACCCAACTCGACGAGGATGCCGCGGTCGAGCCGGGCGAGATCCTGGTTGCGCCGTTCACCGACGCGGCCTGGACGCCGCTCTTCTTCACCGCCGCGGCCGTGGTCGTCGATCTCGGCGGGCCGCTCTCGCACGGCTCGACCGTGGCGCGCGAGTACGGCCTGCCCGCGGTGGTCAACGTCAAGACCGGCACCAAACAGATTCGCGATGGCCAGGAGATCACTGTGGACGGCACCAGCGGCGAGGTGTTGTTGCACTAACGGTTGGCCCGCGGCCGCTACACCTCGCCCGCCGGCCAGCCGGCACGAACCACTGCCGCCAGTGCCGCACGCTCCGCCTCCGGCAAGAAGCTGTGCCGCGCAGCGTGCAGGGTCAGCTCACGCAACGCCGGCAGCGTGAAGCCGAGCCGGTCATGCAGCAGGCCAAGCTCCTTGCTGAGGTTGGTCTGAAACGGCAGCGGGTCGTCCGAGCTGACGGTGACGGGGACGCCGGCCGCCACCAGTGCGCGAATCGGATGCTGTTCGAGCGCGGGCACGACGCCCAGCCGCAGGTTGCTCGTCGGGCAGACGTCGAGCGCAACGCGCTGCCGCGACAGCGTGGCCAGCAGCTCAGGATCCTCGACCGCCCGCACGCCGTGCGCGAGGCGCCGCGGCCGCAGATCTTGCAGGCAGTCGCGCACGCTTCGCGGCCCGGCGCCTTCGCCCGCATGGACGCGACGTCCGAGCCCGGCTGCCGCGGCCGCGCGAAACACGTCGCGAAAGATGCCTGCGTCGGGCGCCCCCCCGCTCATCGCCGTGCAGATCGACGCCGCAGAGCGGCAGGCCGCCCTTGCGAGCGGCCAGCGCCTCCTCCAACCAGTCGCGCGCCAGCGTGGCGGCGCTCTGGCCATCGGGCATGAGATGGGTGCGGCTGAAGCCGAGGATCAGCCCGATCCGCAGCGGCTTCCGCGCTTCCACCTCGCGCCGCGCCTGGTCGATCGCCGCCAGCGTCTCGCCGAGGGGCACGTAGAACGGCTGTCCGGGCGTGCGCGGACCGAAGCTCGGCTCCGCGTAGATCACGTTCTGCGCCACGAGATCCTCGAAGCATTCGCGGGCGACGCGGTAGTAGTCGGCGGCCGATCGAATCGTCGTACGCAACACTGTGCCGAACTCGGGGATGAAGCTCGGTAGATCCGTGAAGCGCCAGAAGTCGCGCTCCCAGCCGGGCTGCGCCAGCGGCGACCCAGGCGCATAGCGGTTCGCCTGCTCGCGCACCGTCTGCGGGCGCAGGCTGCCCTCCAGATGCAGGTGCAGCTCGATCTTCGGCACACGACGCAAGATCGCCGCCACGTCGGCGTCGGGGGCAGGATTGAGTGGCCGCTGGCGCCGCGTCATCCGCTCACCCCAGATCGCTTCTCACCGACCGCGGCTATCGGATCGCGCGGGCATCGGTCGGAGTGCGCTGTTCTCTGCCGGCGCTGGCTCTCACAATAGCCTCATGAGCCGCTGGCTGGGGCTGCGCGAGCGCGTCGAATCGGCGGGGTTGGCTGAGCAGGCCGGCTTTCTGCTGCTCGTCGTCGCCACGGGCGCGGGCATGGGGCTGGTCGCGGTCGGCTTCCGCGAGCTGCTGCACGGCGCCAACCAGCTCTTCTTCGGCTCGTTTAAGGGTGTAGATCTCGCCGCCACGCTGCTCGACCGGCCCTAGGTCGCGCTGCTGCCGGCGGCGGGCGGGCTGCTGGTGGGCCTCTATCTGCGCTTCGTGCTGCACGCACCGGCGGGCCACGGCGTCTCCGAGGTGATCGTGGCCGTGGAAACGAGAGGGAGCCGCCTGCCCTGGATCGCCGGCGTGCACACGGCGATCGGCTCGACCGTGACGATCGGCTCCGGCGGTTCGGCCGGGCCGGAGGGGCCGATCATCCAGATCGGCGCGGCGCTCTCCTCCGGGCTCGGCCAGCTCCTGCGTCTGCCGGCGCCGCGGCTGCGCACGTTGCTGGCCTGCGGCGCCGGGGCCGGCCTCGCGGGCATGTACCATGCGCCGCTCACCGGCGCCGCCTTCGCCAGCGAAGTGCTGCTGGAGGAGCTGGAGCCGAGGCGTTTCTCGCTGCTGGCGCTGGCCGCGGTGGCCGCTACTGCCGTGGCGCAGCAGTTCAGCGTCGAGCACGTGATCACGGCGCCCGCGCTGCCGCCGGCGCCCTGGCAGGACGTGCCGCTCGACTTGCTGCTGGGGCTGATTGCGGCCCCGCTGGGCGTGGCGCTCTTCCTGGCCGTGCATTCGCTGGGCAGCCGCATCGAGCAGTCGCGTATTCCCTTCTGGCTCGGTCCGGCGCTCGGCGGGCTCGCGGTGGGCGCCATCGGCCTGTTTCTGCCGCGCGTGCTCGGCAGCGGTGACACCGGCATCGAGCAGGCGCTGAACGGTCACCTGGAAACCGGCCTGTTGCTTGCCCTGCCGCTTGCCAAGCTGGCGGCCACCAGCTTCACGCTGGGATCCGGCGCCACGGGCGGCGTGTTCACGCCCTCGCTCTTCATCGGCGCGACGCTGGGCGGCGCCTTCGGCGCGATCGTCGGCCGCGTCTGGAGCGGCGCCAGCCCGGAGCCGGCTTACACGCTGGTCGGCATGGGCACGGTGGTGGCGGCCGTCGTCAACGCGCCGCTCACCGCGGTGCTGCTGGTCTGCGAGTTCACGCGCGATTTCAACCTGCTGCCGCAGATCGTCGCCGCGGTGGCGGCAAGTGTGATGCTGGCCCGCCGGCTGCACGCGGAGTCGATCTACACCTTGCCGCTGCGCCTGCGTGGCATCGACCGCGAGCTGATCCGCCTCAGCCCGCTGGCGCGCATCCGCGTGCGCGAAGTCCTGATCCGCGACTGGCCGACGATCGCGCCCGATCGCACGCTGCGCCAGGCGATGGCGCAGGCGCGCACCAGCGGCCGCACGGTTTTTCCGGTGGTCGATCGCGACGGGCGTTTCGAGGGCGTGCTCAGCCTCGACCAGGTGGCGGCCGCGCTGGAACGGGCGGACGCCGCCGGCGAAACGCAGTTCGAGGACCGCCGTGTACGTGACCTGGCGCTGCGCGACGTGCCGCTGCTCGACCCTGACGAAACGTTGCACGAGGTTGCGCTGGCGCTGGCCGGCGCCGCCTCGTTCATGCCGATCGTGCCGGTGGTGCGCCGCCACGGGGAACAGTACGTGGGTGTGCTGGAACGTTCCGCGATCCTGCGCTCATACAGCGCCGCCTCGCGCCTGCAGGGCCGCTCGGAGCGGGCGCGGCGGGCACGTCAGCAACCTGGGGGCTAATCGCCGTCTCCCGCGAGCGTCGTGCCTTCCTTCTCTGGGTGCAGGTGCGGCAGATGCGGGTGCGGCACATGCGGGTGGGCCAGCGCCTGCAGCGTCTTCGGCGCCCGTTCGCGGAAAGTAATGTGGTGATTGAACGTGAAGTTCCACGCATATGAGACGGCGGTGGCGCCGGCGTAGACCGCGCAGTAGACGAAGAAATCTCGCTTGATGCCTACGCCCCAGCGGGTGGCGAAGCCGAGAATGCCCGTGTGCAGCACGAGGGCGCCGAGGCTGATCAGCGCGAACTGCCCACCCTGATGCAGCACGCTGCGCCGCTCGACGTGCCGGTAGTTCCAGATGCGGTTCCAGAAGTAGTTGTTGACGATGCCGGCACCGTAGGCGATCGGATTGGCGACGATCACACGCCAGCCAAGCTGCTGATTGAGCAGGGTGAAGAGCACAAAGGAGATTACCGTGCCGCTGAGCCCAATCATGCCGAAGCGGATCGCCTGCCAGGAGACCGAGGGCTCACGGCGGCGCGTGGCGGCCTGCGAAACTGTCACCAGCGATCGGCTCCTCGCGCGGTGTGTACGGTGATCCGCTGACTGAGTACTATCATCGGCGGGCGCGTGAGTCGTTAAGAGATTACAAGGACGTGGTGACAAAAGACTATCACGCTAGCCCGAATGGGTTGCAGCCGCCGGCCCGGCTCTGGCTGCCATAACGAGATCGCCGAGCGCTTCCGTGAGCCGGGCCAGTTGCGACTCCGTAAGCCGGCCGAGGATCTCGATCACGTAATGGCCGGCGGCACGCTCGAGCCGGCCGGTTAGGTCGGCGCCCAGCTCCGTCAGGTAGTTGTGCTGTACGCGCCGGTCCTGCTCGTCTTCTTCGCGCCAGACGAGCTCGCGCTGCAGCAGCTTCTCGACGTGACCCGTGATCGTCGAGGGATTGACGCCGAACCGTTCAGCAAGCAGGCTGCCGGTGCTGCCGGGCTCCTCGCGCAGCATGAACATCAGTCGCAACTGGGGCACGGTCAGGCCGCACTCCGCCCAGAGGCGCGCCCGCAGCGGGTCCACAATTGCCACCGCCTCACCGTAGAGCCGCGCCGCCCCGACGAGCGCCGCACGATCATGCGCCATACTATTTGCCCTTTACACAACTGCTTTTTGCGCGTATCGTAGAGGCATCGCCCGGCCGGGCGTTTCCGCGGTTATGCGCGTTGATTCTACGTCGCGCCGCCCACGCAGGCGACAGGCGGCCGGCAGGCACGGAGGAGCGCGATGGTGACGCGATCCCGCTTGAGCGAGCAACTGCAGCAGTCGATGCCGCAACGCGAGCCTCCCTACCGTCCGGCGATGCTGCTCCCCGCCGCCGAGCGCGCGGCGTTGGCCGAGAAGCTGGGCGACGCCGCCAACTACGAGATCGGCTTGCTGCGCGACATGGTGCAGGCAGACCCAGCGAACGTCGAGTTCCGCAAGGCGATGGTCTGCGGCATCGCCAGCGCCGAGTTCGCCGGAGTGGACGCCTTCAGCCGCAAAGTGGCTGAGTGGCAGGACTGGAACGTGCCGCCCGAGCTGATCATGGCGATGGCCCGCCAGACCTGGGACGAGGTGCGCCACGCGCAGCTCGCCCTGGGCCTGCTCGACTCGTACGGCGGAAAGATCGACGAGTATCCGGACACGTTGGGCGGTGGCGGCGGCCAGGTGCGGCAGATGCTCGAACTGGCGCTGGGCGACAACCCGCAGGACCCGCTAATCAGCCTGGAAACGACCAATGTCTCGCTCGAGGGCGAGGCGCTGGCGCTGTTCCAGGCCACCAGCGAGCTGGGCGGCCGAATCGGCGATGCGCTGATGCAGCACGTCTACGATTACAACTGGGCCGACGAAGTCACGCACACGGCGATTGGCGACTACTTCGTGAAGGAGCTATGCGCGGCGGACCCGGCGCAGGAGGGCCGCGCCCTGCGCGCCCACGCGAAATTTGAGCAGATCCGTGCCCAGCTCAGCGGTGAACAGAAGGACGAGATCCGCGCCTTCTTCGCCGAAGAAGCCGACCGCGCCAGCACGGCGCTGGGCTAGCATTCAGGACCAGGTATGACCTACCGCATTGCCCTGGAAGGCTGCATCAACTGCGGCTGGTGCCGCCGCGCCTGCCCAACGGAAACGATCGCGTTCTTCCTGACGCGCCAGCGCACGCACGTGATCAGGCCTGAGGGTTGCATCGACTGCGGCATCTGCGCCCGCGTCTGCCCGGTGGACGTGATCAGCTACGACCAGGAGTACCGGCACGATCCGATCGACCTGGAGGCGGCCAAAGCGCACGCCCGCGCCTGGGCCCGAAGACAGCGCCAAACCGCGCAGCAACGCAAGCTCCGGGCGGAAGCGGCGGCGGCAGGGGTACGGGCGCGGCCGGCAGACGCCGGCCCTTCGAGGTGAAGACCGCATGCCCGAGCTTTGCATCGACCCGCGCACCGTCGGCGGCGCCTTCTCGGTGGACGAGAACGGCCGCCGGCTGTTGCATTACCGCTTCGCCGAGCACGCCTGCATGACGGCGGCGGGCGCCTGGGCCTCAACCATGCCGCAGATCAAGGCCAAATTTGCCCTGGGCGAGCACTGCTACCAGGACTCGGTGCACTGGTTCTGGCTGGGGCAACGCCTGCCCGAGCTGCGCGTCACCGAGGGCGCCGACATCGAGGCGCCCCCTACGCTGCGCAGCAGCTACAAGATGGAGCCGCCCAACGAGCAGTTCGTGAAGTTCGTCGAGACGATGCAGCTCCAGACCGAGCCGCTGCTGCGGCTCGTCGGCCTCTACCGCGTGCTGAAGACGCAGCTCTGCGTCTACTACCGCCATCACGCGCTGGTGACGGACCAGGTTTGCGACGCGCCCACGGTGCGTATCCTCCGCCACATCCTGCTGGAGGAGGAGGAGCACCTGAAGTGGGGCCAGGCGATCTACGAGGAGCTAGCGGACACGCGCGAGAAGCGCCGCGCCGCCCTCGCCTGGCAGGCGGAACTGGAAGACCTGCTGATCCAGGCGGGCGGCATCTGCGGCGACCTGGGCCGGTAGCGGTGGGCAACCTGGTTAACCCGCCGGCGCCGCCGCGGGCAGCGGCACACCGCCGACGGGCACGTCGCGCAGCCGCTCCCACTGGCGATCGACCTGCGCCATGATCACCTCGTCCGGCTGCTCCAGATCGATCGGATCGCCGGCCATCACCCAGCAGGGCCGGCTCGTCACCCAGAAGACTTCGGTCGTGTTGTTCTCCGGGTCGGCGAAGTAGCAGCCGATCGCGCTGGCGTGGCTGACCACGCGGTGGATCCTGTAGCCGCCGGCCTTGATCGCGCGGTACATCTCGCGCAGATCCGCGAGGCTGACCACGCGCATGGAGATCTGATTGATCAGGTGCGGATCCTCGGCGCTGGGCCGGCCGCGCATCAGCGCGATCTCGTGGTCGCTGCGCGCGGGATCCGAGCTGAGGAAGACGGCGCCGGCCTCCCAGTTCTGCTTCGTCACCTGCATGCCGAGCAGGTCGCGGTAGAACGCCACCATCTTTTCGAGATCCTGGACGTAAATGCCGACGTGCCCGAGGCCAACCACGCGCGCCATGCGGAGGCTCCTTTGCGCTGAACACCGCGCCTGAATGTGGCTTATCATACGCCGAATCGCGCACGCGCGTCGGCCGCCACGCCGGCTCAAAGGGCGCGACTCGGCCCTTCAAGCGGCGGCGCCGTCAGATGCCCCACATACAGCGTGCCGTCGTAGGCGACGACGACCGAGAGCGGCTCACCGTCGCTTGCAACGGCGGTCACGAAGTAGTGGGCTCCCGTGTCGTCAACCGGCTCACCCGCTTGAATGGCGAAGCTCTGGCCGCAGGCAGCGGCCGGCGTTGCAGTCGGCGTGCTGTCTCGCGGCCGGATCAGCGTCGCCGTATCTCGAAACAGCAGCCGATAGCCGTCGCCGACGAGATCAAAGTTCGTGCCGGAGCGGCAGGTGAGCGTGCCTGTGATGGGTGAGGTCAGCGTGGTCGCGAGCCGGTCGGTATAGCCGCAGGTCGCCGGTCCGCAAGTCGTGAAGAAGAAGGCGCCGGTGTTCCCCGCGGACGGCAGCCAGCCGACCCGCTTCATGCCGCCGAGATCGAGCCCAACGCCGGTGTTGTAGTCCACTACGCTGTTCGGCGGCACGGGCAGAGGCCCGAGCCAGAGATGGCCGGCGGCATCGACGGCGATCGGGTAGTCCGCCAGCGTGCCGCCTTCGTTTCGCACCCCGTCTTCATTCGCCCAGAAGAGCACTTCGCCGGGCATAGTCACGCGAAAGGTGCGGTCGTCCGCGCGGTCGAATGCAGCATCGCCAGGCCCAAAGCCCGTTTCACCGGTGAGGTAGAGGAGGTGGCCGGACAGCCGAACGGCCGCGCCAATCCAGTGCGGTGCGGACAGCCCGACGTTGGGGAGCGTTCCCCACGTCATGCTCGGCGGAAAGTGAATCTCGTCGCCTCGCCTGAGGTGCAACACCATCGTGGCCGCGCGGTTCTCGGCCTGTACCGGGCCGCTCGCGCTCACCACGAACTGGCCCACGTCCTGCAGTCCGGCGGGCATCACGAGCGCGGCGGGCGCCGGTGTGCCTGTCGTGGGCGGCGCGACGCGCGGCGTGGCGGCTAGCGCCTGTGGAGCCACGAAGCTCGCATTGCTCGCCGGCGCGTGTGTGGCGTGGTGCGACCCACCGCCACAGGCGAGCACGAAGACGCTGATCAGCGGCAGCAGGTGCAGCAGGACGCGCATAGCCGTCCTCTCGCTCGGTTCGGCGCGGGTGCATCCTCATCAAACTAGAACCACAGGAACCGCAGCGTAAACGGTCGGACCGTGGTGACGTTTCACTGCGCCCAACAGCCTCCATACGACTCCCGACGATCACCCGTAGCTGTAGGCCAGGCCGGCGCGGACGTCGCTCTGGATGCCGTACTGCGGGATCGGGTAGCGCAGACCGTTCCTGGCAATGCGCTTCATCCCCTCGATCGCGCCGGGCAGGAAGCGCGGCGGAATCGCCATCAGCAGCTCGTCGTCCAGCACGCCGCCGTAACGCCGCTCGGCGTAGCAGGGGATGGAGAGGCTCGGCTCGCCCGTCTTCAGCGCCCGGCCCCACGAGTCGGCGCAGGCCGACTCGCCCACCACGCCCCACTCGAACTTGCGGTAGCCCGTCCACTGCAGGCCGTTGATCAGGATGATCATCTGCCCGGGCGTGCCGTAGATCAGGCAAACGTCCGGCGGATCGAGCCGGCCCGAGGTCAGCGGCGAGACGGCCAGCGCCGTGAAGCGGCCGTAGGGCACCACGTCCATCGCCGCCTGGTGCGCCGCCGAGTTCTCCAGCGTGTCGAACCAGACGCCGGCCATGCGCCTGCCGGAGAGCCAGTCCGCGTCCTGCGGATGCAGGCCGATCACGGCGCCGCACTGCGCGCCTACGAGGTCGTCGTTGGTGATGCCGACGGTCCAACCGAGCCGGGCAGCCTGCGCCACGATCTGATCGGTCGTATGGATCGCCTTAGGCCGCCGAATGCGCGGAATCGCCTCCATCTCGGCCACGGTCTCGAACAGTTTCATGCCGATCGGCGTGGTGCGCAGCCGCAGCAGGCGGTTGAGCTCGTCGACGACCGCTTCCCAGTCGTAGCGCTCGGGCTGAACCGGCGGAAACGCCATCGGCATCTCGGAGCTGTTTGTGTCAGTGGTCATCCCTGGTCTCCCTCGCTGCGGCGCGTGCTTACCTATCGTACGCCAACGCCGGGAACTGCATCGCACCGGCGATGAGCTCGTCTGCTTATAGCATCGGCCGCCTGGCCCGTTGCGATCAGGGGAAGGCGGGCCGCACCACCCGCGTGAACTGCGACATCGTCTGCAGAATCCCGTCCGGCGTGGCGCCCTCCAGCTCGGGAAAGCCGGCGAAGAACGTGTCGAAGACGATTTCGGAGAAGCCGGCTGCCTGGTAGCGGCGCAGCGTGGCGAGCACCGCGTCCGGCGTGCCGATCGGCATCTCCGGCGGCTCACTTTCCCCGAACCGATGCGACGTCAGTTCGAAGTACAGCGGCGCCCGCGTCGTCAGGGCGATAGTCTCCGGGTCGCGGCCAAGCCGCTTCGCCGTCTCGCGCAGCCCCGCGATGGCGGGCAACAGCTCGGAGAGGCCGACGGGCGAGGCGTGCCACACCTGGCCGTATTTGATCGCGCGCCGGTAGGCGGGCGGCGTGCGGCCGCCCACCCAGATCGGCGGGTGCGGCTGCTGCACGGGCAGCGGCTCAGCGTGCAGATTCTCGAAGCGCACCGTCGGTCCGGCGAACGAGGCGACGGGCGCACTCCAGAGGGCGATCATCGCGTCAAGATATTCGTCGGTGAGGGCGCCGCGCTGCTCAAACGGCACGCCGATCGCGTCGAACTCCTCGCGCATCCAGCCCGTGCCCACGCCGACGTCCAGCCGTCCGCCGCAGAGCTGGTCGAGCGAAGCGATGGCGCGGGCCATCAGCACCGGATGACGAAACGGCAGCACGAACACCGTGGCGCCCAGCCGCACGCGCGTGGTGCAGGCCGCGACGTAACCGAGCGTGACCAGCGGATCGTAGAAGGCCGGACCGAAGCGGCGGTTCACCTCGCCGCGCGGAATGGCGGCGCGATCGGTGATCCAGATCGAATCGAAGCCCAGCGAATCGGCGGCCTGCGCCACGTCGCGGATGGCGGCGGCGCCGGCCACAGCGCGAAAGTGCGGGAGCACGATGCCGAAGCGCATGTGAAGCACCCGTTGCAGGGCTCGCCCGGCTGCGGGCGGCAGTGCCCATGCTACACGTCCGGCCAGTATGCTGGTGGCGAGGTTCGGACAGCGAAGGAGCAGCAGATGCCGGGACGGCTGGAAGGCAAGGTCGCGTTGATCACGGGAGGCGGCTCGGGCATCGGCCGAGCGAGCGCCGAGCGCTTCGCCACGGAAGGCGCGCGCGTCTGCGTCATCGATCGCTCGCTGGAGGGCGCGGCAGAGACGGTGCGCCGCATCGAGGCGGCCGGCGGGCAGGCGTTCGCCGCACAGGCCGACGTGACGAGTGAGGCGATCGTCAACGGCGTCAGCCACCGCTGCGTCGAGACGTACGGCGCCCTGGATTGCGTCGTGGCCGCGGCGGGCATCGCGCGGGCGCCCGGCCAGCAAGGCGGCGAGCCGCTCTGGAACATGCCGCTCGAAGCCTTCGACGGCATGCTGGACGTGAATCTGCGCGGTGTCCTGCTCACCTGCCGCGCGGCCGTGCGCGAGATGCTGAACGCCGGCCGCCCCGGCGCCATCGTCACGATCAGCTCGGGAGCGGCGCGGCTGCCGCTGGCCGGCGGCGGCCACTACTGCATCGCCAAGGCCGGCGTCTGGATGCTCACCAAAGTCATGGCGCTGGAGCTTGCGGCGCAAAACATCCGCATCAACGCGATCGGCCCCGGCTACATCGACACGCCGATGACCCAGCCGATGCACCAGAGCGAGGAGCGGCTGCAGCAGATCCTACGCGCCGTGCCGATGCATCGCATGGGCGAGCCGGAGGAGATCGCCGCCACGGCGCTCTTCCTCTGCTCCGACGAGGCCAGCTACTTCACCGGCCAGATGCTGCACCCGGCCGGCGGCCTCTATCTCGACTGATGCAGCCACCGAGGTTCCGATGAACGAAGCCAATCGGGAAGCTCAAGGACCCGGCCCGCTCGCCGGCGTACGCGTGCTCGATCTCTCGCGTGTGCTGGCCGGGCCGTACGCCGCGATGACACTGGGCGACATGGGCGCCGACGTAATCAAGGTCGAACAGCCAGGCGAGGGCGACGAGACGCGCGGCTGGGGTCCCCCCTTCGCCGGCGGTGAAAGCGCCTACTACCTCTCGGTCAACCGCAACAAGCGCAGCATCACGCTCAATCTCAAGCACGCGGCCGCGCGCGAGCTGGCGCTCGAGCTCGTGCGCAAGTCCGACATCCTGATCGAGAACTTCAGGACCGGCACCCTGGAGCGCATGGACCTCGGTGACGATGTGCTCTGGCAAGCGAACCCCGGCCTGATTCACGCCTCGCTCACCGGCTTCGGTACGACGGGGCCGTACGCCGAGTACGCCGGCTACGATTTCGTCGTTCAGGGGCTGGCGGGCATCATGGGCGTCACCGGCGAGCCGGCGGGCGAGCCGATGAAGGTCGGTATCGCCATCGTGGACATCACCGCGGCCCTGTTTATGCTGAACGGCGTCCTGGCCGCGCTTTACCGCCGCACAGAGACGGGCCGGGGCGAGCGCGTGGACGCCTCCTTGCTGCAGTCCGCCATGGCCTGGCTGGCGAACGTGGGTCAAAATTATCTCGTCAGCGGCAAGGACGCCGGCCGCTTCGGCAACGCCCACCCCAACATCGTGCCCTACCAGGTCTTCCACGCCAGCGACCAGCCGATCTCCCTGGCCTGCGCCAACCCGCGCCAGTTCAAGACCTTTTGCGAGCTGGCCGGCCGCCCCGACCTGCCCGACGACCCGCGCTTCCGCACGAACGCGGATCGCGTCGCCAACCGCAAGGCGCTGATCGCGATGGTGCAATCGCTCATCGCACAGAAGACGGCGGCGGAGTGGGTGGAGTTGCTCAACGCGCATGGCGTGCCGTCCGGCGCCATCAACACCGTGGCGCAGGCCTTCGCCGACCCGCAGGTGCAGGCGCTGGGCGTGGTCACGTTGTTGCCGCACCCCACGATCGGTGAGCTGCCCATGGTCGGCTCACCGATCGCGCTCTCGGACTCGCACGTCGGCCCGCGCACGGCGCCGCCGCTGCTGGGCCAGCACACCGACGAGGTGCTGCACGAATTGCTTGGCCTCGGCGCCGGGCAGATCGCGGAGCTGCGCGAGCAAGGCGCGATCTGAACGCGCCGCCACACCGCTGCTGGTGAGCGCCCCGCCGCTTTCCGGCTACACTGAAAGCAGCAACGGAGTGAGGCGCCCAGCGTGAGTGAGACGGACACTGCAAACACGGTGGAGGAGCGGCTGGCCCTGATCGGCCGCAACGTGGAAGAGATCATCACCGTCGATGACCTGCGCAGGCTGCTGGCCACGGGCGAGCCGATCCAGCACTACATCGGCTTCGAGATCTCCGGCAAGATGCATCTGGGCTCCGGCCTGATGAGCATGTCCAAGGTCCGCGACTTCATGGACGCGGGCATCGACTGCTCGGTTTTTCTGGCCGACTGGCACAGCTGGATCAACGACAAGCTGGGCGGCGACCGCGAAGTGATCCAGCGTGTGGCCGTCAACTACTTCAAAGAGGGCTTCATCGCCTCGCTCAAGTGCTTCAGGCACGACCCGGGCAGGTTGAAGTTCATCCTCGGCACGGAGCTGTACCACTGCAACGACGATTACTGGGCCACGGTGATCGACGTCTCCAAGAACACCACGCTGGGGCGCATGCAGCGCAGCATCACCATTCTCGGTCGCAAAGAGGGCGAATCCGGAGACTTCGCCAAGCTGCTCTATCCCGCGTTGCAGGTTGCCGACATCTTCGCCATGCACGTCCAGCTCGCCCACGCAGGCCTGGACCAGCGCAAGGCGCACGTGATCGCGCGCGACACGGCGCTGCAGATGAAGATCAACGCGATTCACAACGCCGCGGGCCAGCAGATCAAGCCGATCGCCATCCACCATCACCTGCTGATGGGCCTGCGCAAGCCGGCCGTCTGGCCGCCGCCGACGGACAACGTGCACGACTTCGCCGCCTCGATGAAGATGAGCAAGTCCGATCCGTCCTCGGCCATCTTCATCCACGACAGCGAAGACGAGATTCGCCAGAAGATCCGCAAGGCGTTCTGCCCGCCGAACGAAGTCGCCTTCAATCCGATCCTCGACTGGGCGCGCTACCTGATCTTCAACGAACCGGGCGCGGCGCTGCACATTCCGCGCACGCCGGAAAACGGCGGCTCGGTCACCTTCACAAGCTTCGAGGAATTGGCCGAAGCGTACAGCACCGGCGCCCTGCACCCGATGGACCTGAAGGCCGGCGTCTCGGAGGCGTTGATCGCCCTGCTGGCCCCGGCGCGGGAGCACTTCCAGCAGCCCGGCCCGCGCGCCATGCTCGAAGACCTCGACCGGCTGATGGCCAGCGGCTCGTTGCGCTGAGCGAGATTTGACCAGCGTCCGAGCCATCGCGCTCGGCTAAGCCGCACCGATCACGTCTGGGCTGCCTGCCCCTCCCTGGTCTCGCGGAAGAGGCGGGCGTACTCGGCGCCGACGCGCACGGCCTCGGCCATGCTCACCCAGCTCGCCTTGCCCGTGCCGGCGATGTCGAAGGCGGTGCCGTGGTCCACGCTGGCGCGCACGAAGGGCAGGCCGGTCGTGATCGCGATCGTCTTCTCGAAGTCGATGCTCTTGGCGGCGATGTGGCCCTGGTCATGGAAGAGCGAGAGCACCGCGTCGGCGCCGCCTTGCATCGCCATGTGAAAGACCGAGTCCGCCGGATATGGCCCGCTGGCGTTAATGCCACGCGCCCGCGCCGCCTCGACGGCGGGGCGCAGCTCGCGTGACTCCGTGTCGCCGAAGAGGCCGCCTTCGCCGTTGTGCGGGTTCAGCGCGGCCAGAGCGATGCGCGGCGCCGTAAGGCCGTACGACTTCAGCGCCTCGTCGGCGTTGACCAGGTTCTCGAGCACGAGGTCTTGGGCGATCTGATCCACTGCGGTGCGCAGCGAGACATGGCGCGTGGCGAAAAAGATGCGCAGCGTTCCCACGGTGAACATCGTCATCGGGTTGAGGCTGTGCGTGAGGTCGGCGTACATCGCGGTATGGTCGAGGTAGGGCACGCCGCCGGCGCGCAGCGCCTCCTTGTTGATCGGCGCGGTGGCAACGGCGTCGACTTCGCCCGCCAGCGCCAGCTCGATGCTCTTGCGAATATAGCCGTAGGCAGCCTGCCCGCAGGCGCCCTGGATCTCGCCCATGCGCAGGACGCCAAGATCGACGTTCGCCAGGTCGAGCATGGAAACCTCGTCCGGCGCGAACGTTGCGTCGGCAGGCGAGGCGACGGGCACCAGCTTGAGCTCGACACCCATGCAGCGCGCCGCTTGCCGCAGCACGCCGGCGTCGCCCAGCAGCAGCGGCCGGCAGACCTCGTCGAGCCGGCCGTGCGCCAGGGCGCCCGCCGTGACCTCGGGGCCGATGCCGGCCGGATCGCCGATCGTGATCGCAATGATCGGCCGCTTGCCTTGACTCGCCATCGCTGCGCCTCCGTCCCCGCGCTGCCTGGTTCCTCGCATTGTGTCACAGCCGGCAATCCGCAGGGGCGTGGGCGGCCGCGCCGCGCTACGATGGCGGCGGCGCCGCACCACACCTTGAGGCCAGCAAGACACCGTGCTCACCCACGTCTCCGCGCCGCCGAGCCGCACCCATGCCTGAATCGGAGGGCGCCCTGCGCGAGCTGCGCATCGTCGAGTGGGGCGAAGGCTTCGCCGCGCCGCTCTGCGCCCGGCTGCTCGGAGACCTCGGCGCCGACGTGGTGAAGCTGGAACCTCCTGCCGGCGACTGGCTGCGCGGCGATCCGCTCTTTCCCGCGCTCAACTTCAACAAGCGCAGCGTGGTCGCCGATGCGACGACGGTGGCGGGCCGCGCACAGATCGAGCGGCTTATCGCCGGGGCCGACGCACTGATCGAGAACCACCCTCCCGGCTTTCTCGACGTAGCCGGGTTCGGCGTCGAGCGGCTGCAGCGCCTGCGGCCAGGCCTGATCGTGGTCTCGCTTTCGCCCTTCGGCCAAAGCGGGCCGCGGCGGCTGTGGAAAGGCGAAGACCTGATCGGCATCCACGCCGGCGGGCTGGCCGCGATCGTGCCGGACTGGGTGGACGACCCGGCGAAGCCGCCGCTGCGTCCCGCTCCGCGCCAGGCCGAAGTGCTGGCGGCGCTGCACGCGGCGGTCGCACTGGTCGCGGCGCTGTTCGGCCGCGAGCGAGGTGAGCCGTCCATGCAGGCCGGCGCCGCGATCGACGTTTCGACGCAGGAGTGCGTGGCCTCGATCCTGCACTCCAGCCTGCCGGAAGTCGTGATCACCGGCAAAGTGCGCGATCGCTTCTCGCCGACAATCGTCTTCGCCGGCTTCACCCCAGCCGCGGACGGCCTGGCGCGGCTGATGGCCGTGACCGAGCAGCATTGGCAGAAGCTGGGCGAGCTGATCGGGGCCGAGGCGCTGGTGATGGTTCCGGATCGCCGGGCACGGCTGGCGAGCCGCGAGGAGATCGAGGCTCGCGCGGCAGCGTGGGCGGCTGGCCACTCCAAACAGGAGGTCTATCATGCCGGCCAGCGCCTGCGCCTGCCCTTCGCCCCGGTCAACCGCCCCTCGCAAGCGCAGAGCCAGCCGCAATTTGTCGCGCGCCAGGCGTTCGTCGCCGTGCCCTGGCCGGACGGCGGCTCGCGCCTGCTGCCCGGCGCCCCTTTCCGAAGCGGCGAGACGGCCTGGCGGCTGACACGGCCGGCGCCGCGCCTCGGCCGGCACACGGCCGAAGTCCTCGCCGAGAGGGGTAACAGCGAGGCACAGCCCGCGGCCTCGGCTGAATCCGGCACGCCTCCTACGCCCTACGCCCTAAAACCTGCGCCCTTGACAGGCATTCGCGTCGCCGATTTCTCCTGGGCATGGGCGGGGCCGCACTGCGCCCTGCAGCTTGCCGACCTCGGCGCCGAGGTGATCAAGATTGAGACGCGCGAGCGGATCGACTCTGCTCGCGGCGTGGGGCCGTTCCCGCGCGGCGCGCCGATCGACCCCGACAAGAGCCTGCGCTTCGCCGCCTTCAACCGCGGCAAGGCCGGCATCACGCTCAACCTGCGCAGCGCCGAGGGACTGGCGCTGGCGCGCGAGCTGGTGAGCGTCAGCGATGTCGTCGTGGAAAACTACGCGCCGGGCGTGATGGAGCGGCTGGGTCTCGGCTACGAGACGTTACGCGCCCTGCGACCCGAGCTGGTCATGATCAGCCTCTCCGGCTTCGGCCAGACCGGCCCGGAGCGGGATTATGTCGCGTACGGCTACACGATGGAAGCCTTCTCCGGCCTGGCCGAGTTGACCGGGTACGCCGCCGGGCCGCCGGAAGCGCTCGGCCTGCCCTACGCGGACCCGATCGGCGGCCTGCTCGGCGCCGTGGCCGTGCTGGCGGCGCTGCGCCATCGCGGCCTCAGCGGCCGCGGCCAGCACATCGACCTCTCGGAGGCCGAGGGACTGCTGTTCGCGCTGACCGAGGGATACGCTCTGCTGGCGGAACACGGCGTGGACCCGCCTCGCCTCGGCAACGCCGACCGCCGCTGGGCGCCCCACAACGTCTTCCCATGTCGCGAAGGCCGCTGGCTCGCCGTCGCTGTCACATCCGACACAGAGTGGCAGGCATTGGCGCAGGAGATGGACGCGCCGGAGTGGTCGCAAGCTGCGATGCTCGCCAGCGTCGCGGGCAGACTGGACCGCCGTGAAGCGATCGACCTGCGGATCGCAGCATGGACGGCGGACCAGGACGCGGCGGAACTCGCGGCGCGGCTGCAGGCGGCGGGCGTGCCGGCAATGCGCTCTCAGCACGCCGGCGATCTCCTCGAAGATGAACACCTGCGGGCCCGCCGCTTCTTCCATCCGGTCGAGCATCCCGGCTGGGCAACGCTGCCTGTGTACAGCGCGCCCTACCGCTTTGGCCCGGACCCGCTGCCCGTGCGCCGTCCGGCGCCACGCCTCGGCGAGGACAACGCGGCCGTGTTCGGCGGGCTGCTTGGCATTCCGTCGGAGACGCTGGAGCGGCTGTCGGCCGGTGGAGCGCTGCATTAGCGGCTGGCACCGCACAGGGTGTTATGCTATAACAGTCAGGAAACCGGGTGGTCGGCCGGCGGAGGGCGCCATGTCAGCCAGGCTCAGCGAGATGCACGGGACGATCGCGTCCACGCCCGCCACTCAGCGGGACGGCGACGCGCTCAACTACGTGGTGTTCGACCTCGAGACCACGGGCCTGCGCCCCGCAACCGATCACGTGATCGAGATCGGCTGGTGCGTGGTGCGCGACGGCACGCCCGGGCCGCTGCGCTCCCTGCTCGCACAGATTCCGGTGCCGCTGCCGGGCGCGGTGCAGGCGCTCACGGGCATCTCGGATGAGCTGTTGGCACGGGAGGCGCTCGCCCTGGCTGTGGTGCTCGGCCAGTTCTTCGCCGACTGCGGCGACTTGCCGCTGGTCGGGCACAATGTCGTGCGCTTCGACGCCTTCTTTCTGGAGTCGGCCTGCCGCCGCGCCGGTCTCGTGGCGCCGTCGCGCGGCCGCTACCGCGACACGGCGGCGTTGTACAAGGCGCAGAGGCTCGCCCTGAAGCCGCGCCCCGGCCAGGACCATTGGACCTTCGCCTGCGAAACGCTGGACCGGCCGGCTCCCGGACTGCGCTATGCCCTCGACCGCTGCTGCATGGCCCTCGGCATCTCCCTGGACAACGTTACGCGGCACCGCGCCGCCGGGGACGTACAGATCACGCTGCAGCTCTACCAGCGCCTCTGCGCGGCGGGCTGAAACGGGCGACCGTCGCTCCCGCAAACTGCCCTCGGTCGCACGAATCGGTGCTCGGAAGATCCGCCGGGCGCTGCAAACGACCGGGCAGGGGAGACTCCGCGGAGCGGCGAACCGTGCACGCACAAGGTCGCACGTGATGCGCAACGCCCACACCGGAGCAGACTGCAACGCCTTCAGCCCGAATCTGCGGCGTTGCGATCCGCTCTTCCCCCGCTTATCGGGGGCCACCGGATGAACCGGGGGGTGGGGGCTCGCGCTGACGGAGCGCGTACTGGGCGCGGCCCTTGGCGAACAGCCGGCCGGCGCCGTCCGAGCACTCGGCGTCCACCACCGCGAGGCTGCGCCCTTTCTTGAGCACACGGCCTTCGGCCACCACCTGCGCCCCCAACGCCGGGCGCAGATAGCTGATGTTCAGCTCAGCCGTGCCGTTCATCACGTCGTGCGGCTCGATCGCCGAAGCGACGGCGCCGATCGTGACGATGTCGACCAGCGTGGCGATGATGCCGCCGTGCACCGAGCCGCCCACGCCGCCGCGCGTCTGTGGACCCATGCGCAGCACGATGCGGCAGTAGCCGTCGCGCTGCGCTTCCAGCGCGAGGTCGAGGAACTTGTGCAGCGGCTCGGCCCGCCAGCGCGCCAGCCACTCCGCCGAAACGGGCTTGCCGCCGGCCCAGACCGCCTCCGGGCCGGCCGTCCCATCGGGCGGCGCATCCATGGAATCGCGCATCCTGCCGCTTACCTCCATCCGTTCTGCCGCGCGGTTCGTGCTGGTATCCGGCAGCGCATTCGCTCAGACTGTACCGTACTACGCTGCACGTGTCGGGAGAGCGGATGGGCGGGACGGATGAGATCGGCTGCGCGGTGATCGGCCTCGGCCGCATCGGCCGGGTGCACGCGGCGAACCTGGCGCGGGCGGTGCACGGGGCGCGGCTGCTGACCGTCTGCGATGTGGATGCCGCGGCTTGCGAGCGGGTCGCCGCAGAGCTGCGCGTCGCGGCCTGCACGGCGCCCGAAGCTGTGTTCGCCCGCGACGATGTCGAGGTCGTGGTCATCGCGACCACCACCGCCTCGCATCCGGAGCTGATCGCCGCTGCGGCGCGAGCCGGGAAGGCGGTCTTCGCCGAAAAGCCCGTGGCGCTGACGCAGGCGGCGAGCGATGGGGCGCTGCGGGAGGTCGTAGAGGCTGGCGTTGCCTTCCAGATCGGCTTCCAGCGGCGCTGGGACGCGGCGTATCTGCTGGCGCGGCAGCAGATCGAGGCGGGGGCGATCGGCAGGCCGCGTCTTTTCCGCGCGATCGGCCGTGATCCGGCGCCGGCGCCGATCGCCTATCATGACCCGGCCAGCGGCGGCGGCATCTTCCTCGACGCCGCGATCCACGATTTTGACGCCGCGCGCTTCCTGCTCGGCGGCGCCGCGGGCAACGAAGCGGTGCGGGTGCTGGCGCACGGCGCCAACCTGGCCTACCCGGAACTGGCGGCGATCGACGACCTCGACACCTGCGTCACGTTGCTCGACTTTGCGGACGGCGCGTTGGGCGTGTGCGAGTGGAATCGCTTTGCGGGCTACGGCGAGGATGTCTTTGCCGAGGTGCAGGGAACCGAAGGCACGCTGCGCCTCGGCGGCACGCGGCGGCAGCCGTTGCTCACCCTGTCGGGCGGCCGTGCCGGCCGAGAGTTAGTAAGCGGTTTCGGAATGCGCTTTGCGGAGGCCTTCCGCGATGAGCTGCAGGCGTTCGTCGATGCGCTGCGATCGGGACGGGCGCCGCGGCCCGGCGTGGAAGACGCGCGTCGGGCGCTGCAAATTGCGCTGTGCGCGCGCCGGTCATTCGTGGAGCAGCGCCGGATCGAGTTCGACCCGCTGCCCCCGCTGACGGCCGCCGGGTAGCGCGAGCGCCGCCACGGGGCGTCCATGGCCGCACGGCTGCTGGACCGGCGAAATCGAGCCGATCGGCCCATGTCGCCCGGGCAGCGTGCGCCGACACCACGATCGGGAATTGCAACCGGAGAGCAACCGATGACATTGCGCAGAGAGACCTTTCGCGCCAGGGGCGACGAGCTGGTCGAACGGGTGCGGCGCCTGATTCACGAGGGCAATGTGCGCCGCATCATCCTCAAGCACGACGGGCACATCCTGATGGAAGTGCCGGTCACCATCGGCGTCGCGGCCATCATCGTCGCGCCGGTGCTGGCCGCCATCGGGGCGATCGCCGTCGCCGCGGGCGAGGTGACCGTGGAGGTCGAGCGCAGCGACGACGGCGCAAGCTCACCGCCGCCGTAGCGCGGATCTCCGCCTCGGCCCGAGCGCTTCCGGCGCTCACCCGCATTGACCGCTGCGCGCGAGTCCTGTACAACAGTGCGGGAGTTGAGACCGCCGCGGCTGCGGCCGCGGTGCGCAAGACCCTCGCGGCCAATCTGCTGCGGCCGCGCATCACCAGGAGATCGTATTGCTGAAGGCGGAACCCGCCGCGGTACGGTGGTGGGTACACCCAGGCAGGCGCGGCCTCTTCCTTCTCTCCTTCATCGCCGTACTGGTCGCGCTCCTCACCTCCGCCCCGGGGCTGGCGGCCGTGCACGCACGAGTAAGCAGCCCCGACGGACTCAATCTGCGCGATGCGCCGTCGCTCTCCGGCAACGTGCTGGCCGTCTTGCCCTTCGGCGCCGGCGTTGACGAACTGGCCGCGCCCGGCGACGACGGCTGGGTCAATGTCAGCGCCCAGGGCCTGCAGGGCTACGTGAAGAGCCTCTATCTCGATGCGACGCCCTCCCAGCCGCTCCGCGGCGACGCGATCGTTGCCCCCGCGGACGGCGTACGCCTGCGCAGCACGCCCGGCCTGAACGGCACGATCATCAGCGTGCTGCCGCCCGGCACGCAGGTGCACATTTACGGCGACCCAACAGCCGACGGCTGGTACTCGGTGACGGCGAACGGCGTCGCCGGCTGGGTGGACGGCCAGTACCTGACGGCGCTGCCGCCCGACGGTCAGGCGGCGCGCATCACCTGGTACGGCCACGAATTCGACGGCGGCGTGCTGGCCTGCGGCGGCAGCTTCAGCGCCGACGACCCCGGTATCGCGGCCGCTAACGGCTACCCCTGCGGCACACATCTCAAAGTCTGCGCCGGCGCGAAGTGCGTAACCGTCGCCGTTCGCGACCGCGGCCACCTGCCGCCCGGCGCGATCGACCTTTCGGCCGCCGCCTTCCAGCGCCTCGCGCCGCTCGCCGCCGGCGCACTGGACGGCACGATCTCGGTGACGACCGATACGGTCGCGTCGGCCGGCCCGTAGCGGCGCTCGGAGTGACGTTCCGCGGCAGTGCGGACTGTGCGGTGGCCGTCCCCGCGCTTACTGGCGGACGTGGAAGCCGTTACGACGGCGCGGGGCTCGCTACGGCGCCCGCGCCTGCTCCTCCGCCGATCTCGCGCGTTCGCAGCCCCTGCACAGGATGGGTCAGCAGCCGCTCGGCCGCTTCAATGAAGCGGATCGTGTGCGGCAATTGCGCGTGCCGCTCAAACGCGGCCTCATCCACCCACTCGGAATGAATGGCGTACACGTGTGGCTCCCGCAGCGACTCGTACACGCGGATCGCCAGGCAGCCGCCTTCTGCCCGCGACGGCTCATTGACCCGCAACAACTCCTCGCGAAACTCCCGCGCCTTCCCCGGCCGCGGTTCAAATTGGACGATGAAGTGAAACGACACCCGCGACCTCCCGCGGCGCAAGAACGTCGAATCTCCGCGGCGCTCGCACGCTTTTGTGGATTCGCTCCGCTGTCGCGGCGCCGGCGTTCAATCCTGGCAGCGGCCCGCTGCGTGCCGGCCGGCGGCGCCCGACGTGGCGCATGGCCGCGGCAGGGCTTCCGGCTATGCCGCAGTCTACGCCTCGGTGATCTCCGCGCCCAGCAGCCGCCCGCCGTCGCCCCCGATCGTTTCGCTTTCGGATTCGATCGCCCGGCTGAGGGCTCCGCGCACGGTGGAGGAGCGCACCAGGAACTCGCGGGGCGCCGACTCGCCCGAAAGCCGAAGACGCACGACGAAGTCGCGCATGTAGCTGCGGTCGATATTGCGGTCGTCGGCGTGCTCCGCGGCCACCGCTTCGCTCCGTTGGCTCAGCCGATCGTCGTGCGCGTGCGCCGGCGCGGATCGTCGGCCGGCAGCACATCGACGGCACGGGAGCCGTCCGGCAACTCGCGCACCTCTCCCAGGCGAATGCTGTCGAGCTGGCTGCTGCGAGGCAGAACGCCCTCCTGCCAGCGCTGCACGACCACGGCCAGCTGCGCATGCGCGGCCGCCGGCAGCGCGACCTCCCACTGCGGCACGCCGGAGAGCAGGCAGCGCCCGGTGCCGTCGCGCTCGACCTGAAACGCGCAGGCTTCGAGCGCCGTATGGCCGACGACGTACACGTAGCAGGACGAGAGCGCTGTCACCAGCCGCTCAAAGGCCGTCTCCACGCGTTCACGGCCGGCTTCGCTGAGGGTCACGGCGCCGGCACGGCCGCGCGCGGTTGTTTCGGCGCCGGCATCGACAAGCGGCAGGGGCTGCGGTTCGTGAGAGCTGGTCATCGTCGGGCCTTCTTCCTGCATGCTCGGCACCGTTATTGTTCAAGACAGGCGAGTTGGTCGCAAGCACGACGGAGGCGGTATGACCGAGGCAGCGGCCGACACCGCGCTCGACATCGCGCGGCTGCGCGCGGAGACGCCTGGTTGCGCCCGGGTGCTGCACTTCAACGCAGCCGGCGCCGCGCTGATGCCGCAATCCGTGCTCGATGCGGTGACCGGCCACCTGCGGCGCGAGGCGGAGATCGGCGGCTACGAGGCGCTGGACGAGGCCGCGGCGCGATACGAGGCCGTGTACTCCTCGATCGCCCGCCTGCTCAACGCGGGCCCGGACGAGATTGCGCTGATCGAGAACGCGACCCGCGCCTTTGACATGGGCTTCCACGCGCTGCCGCTGCGCAAGGGCGACGCGGTGCTGGTGAGCATGGCCGACTACGCCAGCAACTACATGGCGGCGCTGCGCCGCGTGCGCGAAGACGGCATCGAGCTGCGCCACGTGCCGAACGACGCGCACGGGCAGATCGCGCTCGCTGCCCTCGAGCGCATGTTGGCCGAGCCGCGGGTGCGGGCCGTCTCGCTCACCTGGATTCCGACCAACTCCGGCCTCGTGCAGCCGGCGGCCGAGGTCGGCAGGCTCGCTCGTGCCGCTGGCGCCTGGTATGCGCTGGACGCGACACAGGCCGCCGGCCACCTGCCGATCGACGTGCGGACGCTGGGCTGCGACCTGCTGGCCGCGACCGGCCGCAAGTATCTGCGCGGCCCGCGCGGCAGCGGCTTCCTCTTCGTGCGCCGCGAGCGTCTGCACGAGCTGCATCCGCCCTTCGTCGACCTGCGCGCCGCCACCTGGACGGCGCGCGACACCTACATCCTGCGCGATGACGCTCGCCGCTTCGAAAACTGGGAGTCGAACGTCGCCGGCTTGCTCGGCCTCGGCGCCGCGGTCGAGTATGCCCTGGCGCTGGGCGTCGAGCGCACCTGGCCGCGGATCCAGGCGCTGGCCGCGCGGCTGCGGCGCGGTCTGGCGGCGGTTCCCGGCGTGCGCGTGACCGATCCGGGCGAGGAGCTGTGCGGCATCTGTTCGTTTACCGTCGCGGGCCGCGAGCCGGAGGCGCTGAAGGCGGTGCTGGCGGAGATGCAGCCGCGCGTGAACGTGACGACCTCGTCGCGCCAGAGCACGATGCTCGACATGGACGCGCGCGGGCTGAACGAGGTCGTGCGCGCCTCGCTGCACTACTACAACACGGAGCGCGAGATCGATCGCTTCGTCGCGATCATCGCGGACCTGGCGTAGGCGGAGCTTCACCGGCGCCGCCACGAAGCGGCCGCTTTGGAGCGGTGAACGTCAGTCGTCCTGTTCCGGCTCGGAGCCCGGCGGCAGCTCGCCGTTGAGCAGCAGGTGAAGCTGGCGCACGTTGGCGGGCGAGTGGCCGGAGTAGTGGTTGTTGACGTAGGCGTAGACGCGCTGCACCTTGTCCACCACGCGTTCCTTCAGCACCGCGGCCCAGTCGATCAGCTCACGCCGCCGGTCGATCTGCACGTGATCGACCTTCTCGACCTTGCTGCGCTCGCCCAGCCAACGCACATAGGTGAACGGCGCCGTGACTTCGTACGTCTTCGGCATGTAGAAGAGGTCGATCATGCAGAAGGCCACGCCGCGCTCGCGCAGCAGGTCGTAGACTTCCGGGCGCAGCCAGGAGCGGTGGCGGAACTCGACCGCGAACTGAAAGCCCTCCGGCAGCGTTTCGATGAAGCCGCGCAGCGTGGCGAAGGTCTGCGCGTCGCGGTGAAACTGCGGCGGCAGTTGCGCCAGGATCGGACCGAGCTTGGCGCCGAGCGGCTCGACGCTGCGTAGGAAGTGGTGCAGCTCGTCCGCCGGGTTTTCCAGCATCGCGTCGTGCGTGATCGCGCGCGGCAGTTTTGCCGCGAAGAGGAAGCCGTCCGGCGTCTTCGCGTCCCAGCCGCGCACCAGCGCCGGGGACGGCGCCCGGTAGAAGGTGGTATCCAGCTCAACCGTGTCGAAGCGCTGGGCGTAGACCTCCAGCCAGTCGCTGCTGGGCGTGCCCGCGGGATAGAACGGCCCGACCCAGTCCTGGTAGCTCCAGCCCTGCGTACCGATGCGATACTCAGTCACGCCGCCTCCCTTTCGGGGTGTCGTTCTCGGCGCGGCCCGGAGACGCCGGCTCATTGCGGGGCCAGCGCGGCACCACGGTGACACGCAACGCGCCGCTCACGTTCAACACCGTTACCTGGGTGCGCCGCTGTTTCAGTTCGAACAGCAAATCAACGCTGCCGCTGCCCACCCGCAGCCCGCGCACCTGCACGCTGTTCAGCCAGTAGGGCAGGCGCGGCTGCACAATCAGCAACTCGCTGCGCTGCGCGTCGGGGCTGAGACCAAGCAGTGCGGTGAGGATCGCCGGCACGGCGCCGGCGGCCCAGGCCTGTGGCCGGCAGGCGACGGGATACGGCACCGGCTGACCCTCGGGCGAGCGCGGCAGGCCGCAGAACAGCTCCGGCAGGCGGAAATGGTCCATCGTCCGCGCCGTATCGTAAATCGCGGTCGCCAGCGCCGAGAGCGCGGTTTCCTGGCCGTAGCGCTTGAGGCCGAGGGCGATCAGCGCGTTGTCGTGCGGCCAGATCGAGCCAAGGTGATAGCCCATCGGGTTGAAACGCGCGGAGGCGGCGCTGAGCGTGCGCACGCCCCAGCCGCTGAACATCTCACGCTGCAACAGGCGCTCGGCGACCGCGGCGGCGCGGGGCGGCGTGGCAATGCCCGCGAACAACGCATGGCCGGCGTTGGAGGCGATCGAGCGCACGGGCTGCTTCTCGCCGTCCAGCGCCAGGGCGTAGCAGCCCTCGTCTTCGAGCCAGAAGTCGCGGTTGAAGCGGGCGCGCAGCGCGAACGCGGCGCGGCGCAGCTCGCCCGCCCAGCGGCTGTCGCGCAGCGCCTCGGCCGCCGGCGCCAGCCCGAGCAACGCGGCGTAGAGATACGCCTGCACCTCGACCAGTGCGATCGGCGGCCGCGCCAGGCGTCCGTCGCTGTGGACGATCGCGTCACCCGAGTCTTTCCAGCCCTGGTTCAGCAGGCCGTTTTCTGAGTGCCGCTCGTACTCGATGTAGCCGTCGCCATCCCGATCACCCGAGCGCCACACCCAGTCGAGTGCCGCGCGCAGGTTGGGTTTGAGCCGCTGCAGCAGCGCGGTGTCGGCCGTCCAGCGCCAGTATTCGGCCGCGAGCAGCAAGAAGAGCGGGGTGGAGTCGATGCTGCCGTAATAGCGGGCGAAGGGGATTTCGCCGAGACGCGACAGCTCGCCAGTGCGCAGCTCGTGCAAGATCTTGCCGGGCTCTTCGTCGCGCCACTCGTCGTTGACCTGGCCCTGGTGCTCCGCCAGCCGCAGCAGGGTGCTGCGCGCCAGGCGTGGATTGAACGCCAGCAGCTCTAGCGAGGTGATCAGGCTGTCGCGGCCGAAGAGCGTATCGAACCACGGCGTGCCGGCCGAGAGATAGCCATCTTCGCCGTCGCCGTCGAAGTTCCAGAGCATGCGCAGGTCGTGCAGCGACTGGTCGAGCACCGCGTTGAAGATCTCATTGCCGGTGAAGAAACGCGTGCACGCGTCCTTCCAGCGGCGGTACTGTTCCGCGAGAGCAACGCGCGGCCGGAGATACGGCGCCGGCGGATCCGGCTCCGGCGCCCGCGCCAGATCCTCGGTGCGCACGTGCAACGACAGCGCCTGCGTCTCGCGCGGGCCAAGCGCGAGCCGGAAGACGGCCACACGGTCTTGAATCCGAGCTGGCTGCTGTTCGAAGGACACGTGCGTGCGCAGCTCGCGGCCGTCGAGGGTGTGATAGGCCAGGCAGAAGCCGTTCTCGGTCGCCACGGCGGGCAGTCGCAAGCCGCTGTGCCTGCGCTTCTGGCCTCGCACCTCAAAGATATCCGCGAAGTCGGCGTCGAAGCGGTAGCGGTACTCCAGCGTGACGGGGACGGCGTTGAAGTTGGTGATTTGCAGCGTTTCATGCAGCTCGATGTCAATCGTGCGCCGGCGACGCAGCTCGATCGTCTCGCGCGGGAGTTCGTGACCGTCGCTGCTGGTCATGCGTGGATTGGTCAGGACCTGCTCGCAGGCGTAGCCCAGCCCGGCTTCGGAGAGCAGCAGCACCGGCGGCGCGTTTGTGCAGACGAACTCGTAGGTCGAGAGGAAGCGGGTGTCGCCGCGATAGAGCCCGAAGCCGGACTCGTTGCCGGCAGGAACGTTGCCGTACTTGTCCGTGAGCAGAAAGGTGCCGTTCTCGCGCACGACAAGCGCGTCACGGATGTCCTCGATCGCCATTGGCTCCGCTTCCGCCGTGCGGAAGGGGCCGATCGAGAGATCATCGACGACCGGCGGCGGCTCGGACTGGGGCCGGTGCGTCTCCGGCATGCATGTAGCTCCGGCAGGAGATGCTCGCGCGGCCAAGAGCGGCCGCACAACCATTGTCGCGCAGGTGCGGCTGGCCCGCCAGAAAGCGAGGGAGTGTTCCGCTCGCCAGGCCCGCTCCTGTGCGCGCGCCTTCACTCTCCCCGCGCGCTTCGCGAGCTGTCTACCGATGGGAGGGGAAGAGCGCTATCCGCCGTGCTGCGAGCGCGCTGGTCGCTCAGCGGCCGGCCGGCGGCGTGCTCGTCGCTGTCAGCACGTGGGCTGTGGCCGGTGTTGGCGTCGTTGTAACCGTACCAGTGCGCGGCACAAGGGGTGAGTTGATCGTGGCCTCGTCGGTGCGGGGTGTGGCATCACCCGGCGGCGGGGTGAGATTCAAAATGGGCGTCGGGCGCCGCGCCGGTGTCGCCGTTTGCGGGGCGAGATTTGCCGGTTGCGCTGCGGGCGTGAGTGTTGTCGGGCCAGCCGGCGTCGCAGTGGCGGGAGCAGGCGTCGGCGGGCGGGTGGCCAGCGGCGTGGGGCGCGGCGCTGGCGTATGCGTGGGCGGCGGCGTCGGCGCCACGGTGGCCGGTTGCGGCGGCAGGATGCGGCCGTTCTGCGTGATCTCCACGCGCATGCCCGGCTGGCCGAACATCCAGAAATACTGCGCGTCGTTCAGGTACAGGCCGACACAGCCGTGGCTGGTGCGCGAGTCGCCGAAGACGCCGGCCGGCTGCCAGTAGTTCAGGTGCAGCGCGTCGCCCAGGCCGTCGAAGTACTGCGTGAACAGCACGTTCTTGACGTCGTAGTGCTCCGCCGGATCGTTGATGCCCGCCTGGCTGGAGGTCATCGTCTCGTTGAGCACCTGGTAGTTGACGCGCCAGTGGCCGGTCGGCGTCTCGTAGCCGGTCTTGCCGGTGGTCACGTCCGCGGAGTAGATCACGCTGCTGCCGATCAGCAGCTTCGCCGTCTGCGTGGCGAGGTCCACGGACACCCAACGTTCGCCGCGCGGCAGTTGTGAGGCGAGCACCTCTCCGGGCCGCGGGATCCAGACGAAAGCCGAGTACACGTAGCCGCCATCGACCTGGTACCAGAGGTTCTGCCAATCCTGGCGGGCGATGTACCAGGTCTGGTCACCCACGACGACGTTCTCGCCACGTACTTTGGCACGCAGGTTCAGCTGTTCTTCGTAGGCCAGGCGGCGCACCGGGGCGCTTCGAGTGGTGGGCTGGCTGTAGACGGAGGCGCCGCTGCTCACAGCATAGCCGTGCGTGCCGTCGGCCAGCGTCTCCCGCGGCGGCACAGGCGTATCGGTCGGCTCCGGCGTGGCGCTCGGCATCGGACTGGGTGTGGCGGAGGGAGTGGGCGAAGGCGTCGCACGGGGCGTCGCCGTAGCCGTTGGCGAAGCAGTGGCACTGGCCGAAGCGATCCGAGCCGCGGACGGTGTGGCGATTATGAGGTCTGGCGGACGGGTGGCCACGCCGCGCTGGTGATTCGAGGAGCCAGTGCAAGCGGCCACGAACAATAAGAGAAAGAGTACGCCGACCAGCCCGATCCATCCCGCCACGCGGGATCCGCCCCTCCGACCCATGCCCGCTCCCCGCCCCGGCCGGGCGCCGCGATCTACACGGAAAGTCTACAGGCCGCGCGTCGCCGTCACAACGGCGGCCGAACATAAACGCTTGATGCCCGGAGCACCTCCGGCAGGTTCTCACCGAGATAGCGCAACTGGTGCTCGGTAATGGTCAGCGGCGGCGCCAGCGAGATCACGTTGCCGAACATGCCCGCCGGCAGCAGGATCAGCCCGCGTTCGAGGCCGCGCTGCAGCACGCCGGGGATCAGATCGGGATAGGGCTCACGGCTCGTTCGGTCCTTCACCAGCTCGATGCCGAGCATCATGCCTCGCCCGCGCACCTCGCCCACATGCGGATTGCCTCGCACGGCAGCCTGCAATTCGGCCAGCAAGTCCGCGCCAAGCCGGGCGCCACGTTCGACCAGGCGATGCTCGCCCAGCTCGTGCAGCACAGCAAGCGCGGCGGCGCAGCCGAGCGGGTGCCCGAGGAACGTGCTTGAGTGCGGCGCTTCGGGCGTATCCGGCCGCCAGGCGTCGAGCACCTCGCCACGGCCCGCGACGATCGAACCGGGCAAGCCGCCGCCCAGCGCCTTCCCGGCGCAGAGCAGGTCCGGTAGCACGCCGGTATGCTCGCAGGCCCACATGCGGCCGGTTCTGCCGAAGCCCGTGTAAATCTCGTCCGCGATCAGCAGCAGGCCGCGCTCGTCGCAGAGGCGGCGCAGGCCCGGCAGGAAGCTATCGGGCGGGAAGATCTCGCCCTCCCGCCCCTGGAACGGCTCGACGATCACGCAACCAGGCGCAAAGCCGCGCCGCGCCAGCCGCTCAATCGCGGCATCCACGCCGGCGAGGCAGCGTGAGCCATCGTCCTCGGCGCTGCAGCCAGACGGCCGCCGGTACGGGTATGGGTAGGGCGCCCGCTCGACGTGCGCGCCGAGCTGCGCGGCAAAGCGCCGCCGGAACGACTCGCGGCTGGTGACAGCCAAGGCGCCGTATGACTGGCCATGGAAGGCGCCCTCGAAGGCGACGACGCCGGGCTTGCCCGTGTATACCGCCGCGGCCTTTAGCGCGATTTCGACCGCATCCGCGCCGCTCAGGCCGAAGAGCACGCGGTCGACTCCGCGCGGCAGCACGCCGCGGAGCGCCTCCGCCAGCTCCAGCCGCACGGCCGGCGGCAGGAAGTCGCCCATGCCGTGCAGCAACCGCCGCGCCTGCGCCTCCACTGCGGCAACAACCGCCGGATTGCGGTGGCCGACTGAGGCGACGCCGAAGGCCGAGGTCGTGTCGAGGTAGAGGTTGCCGTCGACGTCGAGCACGTTGGCGCCCGCCGCGCTCGCCCAGAAGATCGGCCGGTCGCCGTTGGCAAGCGTCGAGATTGCCGGCGCTTCGACTGCGGCGAGGCGTTCGGCATACGCGCGCGAGCGCGGCCCCGGCGGCGGCGTGACGATCCGCGGCAGCAGATCGCCGAAGCCCGGCGGCTCCGGCAACGTGCTCTCGACGGCAGCCAAGGCGTCGGTCACGGGCGGCGGCTCAGACCACGCCCTCGGCCTGCAACGCCGCCAGCGAGCGGTCGAAGGCCTCGATCGTGGCGTCCACGTCGCGATCATCGTGCACCGCGGAGACCATCATCCCGGCGTGCATCAGGTCCACGCCCTCATTGAGCATGGCGCGGCGCAGGGCGAACTCGATCTCGTGCGCGGTGTGCGGGGCGCGGCGATGGTCCTGCGACTGCCAGACGTAGGTGATGCCATCGTCGGGCAGGCGCGCCGGCTGGCCGAGCAGGATGTGCAGCATCGAAGCGTAGCCGTAGACGCAGCCTTGCACGCCGCGCTTGGCCACGATCTCGTTCATGCCGCTGGCGAGGCGCAGCGCCGCCGCGTCGGCCGCCTTGTTCGGCTCGCCCTTCGCCACTTCGCTCAGGCAGGCGGCGGCGGCCACGGCAGAGAGCGGATTGGCGTTGAATGTGCCCGGATGCGAGATGCGGCCTTTGCTGTCGTGCTCCGGGTCGTCGGTGAAGGCGATCTGGTCGAGCAGGTCGGCGCGGCCGGCCACGCAGCCGCCGGGCAGGCCGCCGGCGACGATCTTGGCCATCGTCGTCAGGTCGGGCAGGATGCCGTAGCGCGCCTGCGCCCCGCCCTTCGAGGCGCGGAAGCCGGTGATCACTTCGTCGAAGATCAAGATCACCCCGGCCTTCGCCGTCAGCTCGCGCACGGCCTGCACGAACGAGAGGTCGATCGGGTTGTCGCCCCAGGCAGCGCCCGTCGGTTCAAGAATCACCGCGGCCACGTCGGAACCGTGCTCGGCCAGCGCATTGGCGAGGGCATCGATGTCGTTCTGCGGCAGCGAGAGCTGCTGGCGCAGCGCCACGCCCGGAATGCCGGGCGCGCTCGGATCCTCGGCGCTGCCGCCCCGCGCTTCGATCAGCGTGTCGCTCCAGCCGTGGAAGTGCCCGGCGAAGCGGATCACGCGGCTACGGCCGGTGCGGAAACGGGCGAGGCGCACGGCCATCTGCGTCGCCTCGGTGCCCGAGCTGGTGAAGCGCACCTTTTCGGCCGAGGGTACGAGCTGCTGCACAAGCCGGCCCCAGGCCAGCTCGTACGGGTGCGAGGCGCCCAGGTGCGTGCCGAGATGGATCTGCTGCTCAACGGCCGCCTCGACCGCCGGGTGCAGGTGACCGAGCAGCAGAGCGCCGTGGCCCATCACGTAGTCGATGATCTCGTTGCCGTCCACGTCCCACTTGCGGCTGCCGCGCGCCCGCTGGACGCAGATCGGGAACGGTGTGAAGTGGCGGATGTCGTGCGTGACGCCGGAGGGAAACACCTTCGCCGCCTCGGCGTGCATCGCCGCCGATCCGGCATGGGTCTGCTCATATCGTTCGAGAATCGTGACCATTACGCACCCCCGGCCGCGCGGCAGGCGGCGGCCCACGCCATCGTTCCGGTCAAGTATAGGTGCGGCCGCGGCGCAGGCTCAACGAAGGTACACACGCGGCGGCGGGTGCTCGGCGTCCGCTACACTGAAGGCAATGGATGCCGCCACCGTCGCTCGACTGCGCCTGCACAACCAGCAGATCGCACGGCACGAGTGCCCGGAGCCGGGGCAGATCGTCTCCTGGCTGGGGGCGATGCAGGCGCAGGACTACGCCGGCGCCCTCTGGTCCATCGGGCTGCGGCTGCCCGCGGCCACGATTGCGCAGGTTGAGCAGGCGGTCGGCGATCGCCAGGTCGTGCGCACCTGGGCGCTGCGCGGCACGCTGCACTTCGTTGCGGCGGCCGATATGCGCTGGCTGCTGGCGCTGCTGGCGCCGCGCAACATCGCGCGCAGCGCGCGGCGCCAGCGGCAACTCGAGCTCGATGAGGCCGTCTTCGCCCTCAGTCGAGCAGCAGTGGAAGCCGCGCTGGCAGGCGGCGGACCACTGACGCGCGCGACACTGTTGCAATCGCTTGAGCGGGCCGGCGTCTCCACCGCCGGGCAGCGCGGCTATCACATCCTCTGGCGG
The DNA here is from genome assembly GCA_035310145.1 of Dehalococcoidia bacterium. Classification (NCBI taxonomy): domain Bacteria; kingdom Bacillati; phylum Chloroflexota; class Dehalococcoidia; species Dehalococcoidia bacterium. The sequence continues at coordinate 24,489 of DATGEL010000003.1, read as the reverse complement.
CTCGCCAATGACGGCGTGATCTGCTTCGGTCCGTCGGCCGGGACGCAGCAAACATTTGTCCTGCTCGACGAGTGGCTGCCGGCGACGACCGCATTCGATCGCGAACAGGCGATCGGCGAGCTGGCACGGCGCTATTTCACCAGCCACGGCCCGGCCACGCTGCGCGATTTCACCTGGTGGTCCGGCCTCTCTGCCGGCGAGGCGCGGGCGGGGCTCGATCTCGTTAAGCCGGGTCTGACCGGCGATGACGTGGATGGCCAAGCCTGCTGGTTCGCCGACAGCGCGCCGATCGCCGGCACGACTGAGCCGAGCACGTATCTGTTACCCGGATTCGACGAGTATCTGCTCGGCTACGCCGATCGGGGCGCCGTGCTGGCTCCCGCGCACGCGCCGCGCATCGTCCCCGGCGGCAATGGCATCTTTTTTCCGACAGTGGTGATCGACGGCCGCGTCGCGGGTACCTGGAAGCGGACGCTGACACGGCATGCGGCAAGCCTCACCTACGACTTGTTCGCTGCCGGCCCTGCCTCTCAGGCGCAGGCGATCGCCGCGGCGGCCGATCGGTACGGCCGCTTCCTGGGCGTGGGGGTGAGCGGTGTGAGTGCGGCGTAGCGCCTCACTGCTCCGCGCTCAGGCGACGGGATGCGGCGCGGCCGCGCGGGCGCCATCCAGCGCGTCGAGCGCCTCCGGCAGGGTCATCGCCACGCAGGAGAAGATCGGCGTATCGCGCAGTGTGTAGAGGCTGACCTCGGTTTCGCGCAGCTCCTGCACGAGATCGACGAAATCGCGCGGCTCGTCGGTCTCGAAGGCGACAACGAACTCCTGGTCGTCGAGGCCAAACGAGTACGTGGTGTTCAGCTTCACGCTCGGATACTTGTGGCCGATCGTGATGTGCTCGTCCATCATCCCCTGCCGCGCCGACTGGGTGAGCTTGTACCAGGCGCGCGTCTTCACGAAGGGATAGACGAACAAATATTTTGCGCCGGAGGGCCGCATCTCCAGCCGCTGGCCGTCCTGGCCGCTGTGCGCGTGCCGCGTGACGTAGATCGATCGCTTGGTGACGGCGAGATACGCATACGGCGTGCGCAGATAGGCGCCCATGCCGGTGCCCAGCAGCGCCGCGCCGAGCCGGCTGAAGGCATCGAGCGTGCCGGCGACGTTCCAGAGCAGCAGGTCGGCGTCGGGACGCAGCCCCACGAGGCTATAGACCCGTGTCTGCACCTCGCCCGCGTGCGCCGCCACGGTATCGGCAAACTCGGACTTCTGCCGCGCCCGCTCTTCGGCCGGAAGCCGCCGCCAGGCGGAATCGATCGTGTAGAAGGCGTACTGGACGAACTGGCCCTTCTTGATCTCGTCCATGCCTTCGTGGCTGGTCTGCGGCAGCGGCACGCGGCCCGTGCCGTAGCGATGCTGCCCGTTGCCACTGGTGTGCTGCTCGGCCATGGCGCACTCCTGAGAAAATAGAGCCAAGGAAATAGGAACGAGGAACGAGCGGCGAGGCCGCTACGCGCTGGCGCTTGCCGTCGCCAGGCCGTAGTTCGTCGCGAACAGCTTGTTCACGCGGTTGACCTGCTCTTCGCTCAGCGGCGGCGCGTCGGAGGCGGCGGCGAACTCCTCGATCTGCTCCATGCCGTAGAGGTTCGGCAGCACGGAGAAGACCTGCGGCTGCGCGTAGAGCCACTGCAGCGCCGCCTGGCCGATCGTGCGCGAGCCGTCGTCGGTGAGAAAGCGCAGTTGCTCCAGCTTCGTCAGGCCGTCCACGAGCCACTCGCGCTTACGGTGGCTACGGTGGTCGTTCGGGCCGAATGTCGTCTCCAGCGTGAACTTGCCTTCGAGCAGGCCGGAGGAATGCGGCACGCGCACCAGCAGGCCGATGTTGCGCTTCACCGCGTCGGGCACAAACGAGCGCCCCGGCTCCTGCTCCAGCAGGTTGTAGATGATCTGCATCGCCGCGATCGGCCGCTCGCGCAGCGCGGCCAACCCCTCGTCGAGCCAGCCGATTGCCGGGCCGAGCGCCACCGCCAGGTGGCGGACCTTGCCCTCGCGCCGCAGGTCGGCGAGCGTCTGCCAGAGACGGTCGTCGCGCAGCGACTCCATGCGCGCGTTGTGGATATGCCAGATGTCGAGATAGTCGGTCTGCAGCCGGCGCAGCGAGCGTTCGAGGGCGAAGCGCACGAATTCCGGCGCGAAGTTCTGCGGCAGCTCGTTGTGACCCTCACGCCGGTGGCCGGCGTAAAAGTCGTAACCGAACTTGCCGGCGATCAGGACTTTGTCGCGCCGGCCGGCGAACGTCTCGCCGATCAGGCGCTCGCTGCGGCCTTCGCCGTACTGGTCCGCAGTGTCGTAGAAGTTGACGCCGAGATCGAAGGCGTGGTTCAACATGCGCCGCGCCTGATCGTCGTCGATGTGCCCCCACCAGTCGCTGCCGATGGTCCAGGCGCCGAAGCCGAACTCCGAGGCCATCAAGCCGGTGCCGCCGATCGGCCGGTAGCGCATCTCCCGCCCTCCGCGAAGCCTGTGACAGAAGCCACAATCTGCTTTGAGCTTAGCATCCGGCGGTGCCAGAGACGCGCGCAGGTTTGCGCAGCTTCGGGGCCGGCCCTCATCCCCCTGCCCCTTCCCCCAATTCTGGGGGAAGGGGAGAGCGATCTTCGGGCGATCAAGGCTGAAGGCGCGAATCTCTGATCAGTTGCAATGGCTCGCGGCATGATCGGATTCGCGCCGAGCAGGGCCAACTCAGCGAGTCCCCGGACCTTCATCCAGTGGATTGCCCCGCTCCCTCCCTCCAGCATTGGGAGAGGGAGCGGGGTCAGTTGTGCGGGCGAGCGCCGCAGGGTTCACCACGTTCGTCGGCTGGCCGGCAAGCCAGTTGGCGAGGTTGCGCACCGGCGCGATCAGCAGGCGGGCGCTGGCCTCGGTCGTGACCCAGCCGGCGTGCGGCGTGAGCACGACGTTCTCCAGCGCTCGCAGCGGGCTGTCCGGCGCCAGCGGCTCCGACGCGAAGACGTCGAGGCCCGCGCCGCGCAGCCGGCCCGACTGCAGCGCGGCGATCAACGCCGGCTCGTCCACGATCGGGGCGCGGGCGGTGTTGACCAGGATCGCGCCCGGCTTCATCAGTGCGAACTGCCGCTCGCCGATCAGCCCGCGCGTGCGCTCGGAGAGGGCGACACAGACTTGCAGCACGTCGGCCTGACGCAGGACGCCGCCGAGCTCAAGCTGTGTGAGGCTGAGGGCAGCCGCGCGGGCTTCGTCACGTGTCGGGCTCCAGGCCACGACCTTCATCCCCAGCCCTGCGCCCATGCGCGCCACGTGCCGTCCGATACTGCCCAGGCCAAGCACGCCGAGTGTCTTGCCCTCCAGCTCTATGCCATGGTAGTGCTTCCAGAGTCCGGCGCGCACGTCGCGGTCGTAGGCCGGGATCGTGCGCGCCACGGCGAGCATCAGCGCGATCGCCAGCTCGGCCACCGAGCGCGCGTTTTCTCCGGGGCAGTTGCTGACGATTACGCCGTGCCGCGTGGCCGCGTCGAGGTCGAAGTTGTCGGTGCCGACGCCGAAGATGGCGACGTGCTTGAGCCGCGGCAGCGCTGCAAACAGCTCCTCGTCGAAGCGCGTGTAGGCGCGCACGTTGATCGCTGCGTCCGCGCCGGCCAGCCGTTGCACGAGCTCCTCGCGCGTGTCGGCGCGGTCGCCGTAGAGCGTGACCTCGCCGAGCTTGCGCAGCTCCTCCAGCTCCGGCCGGCCGGCGTAGGCCGGAGGGAAGTCGTCGGGAATGACGATGCGCACGCTCATCGCCGCCCGCTCGCCGGCGCGCCCGCCAGCAGCGCGGCCGGTGTCGGGGGCCTGAATCCGTCGAGCGAGGCGCCGGCCAGCCCCTGCTCGACCCAGTCCATGATCGCCACGAACTCGGCCGTGACCTCGTCGCGAGAGCCTTCCGTCGTGTAGCCGCCGGTGTTGTCCCAGCTGCCGTCCGGGTTCTGCTGCGCCAGCAGCGCCCCGGCGGCGCGGAGGGCGAGATCGCGGTGCGTCCTGTCTCCCGTCGCGCCGGCCAGCAGCGCCGCGCCCCAGGCGACCTTGCCCACCTGCGCCGTCTCGTACATCGCGTCCGTCGCGTTGAGGGCGGGCAGCAGGAAGGCGGCCGCGTCGTCGAGGGCGCGGCCGTCGCCGCGAGCCTGTGCGTAGCCGGTCATGAAGGCGGCGCCGATGCCGTACATGAAGTACGCCTGCAGCGGCCGGTTTGCGATCACGGCGAACTCGCGCGCCTTCTCCTCCGGAAACTCGGTGATCACGCCTTGCGCGGGGGTATAGACGTGGCAAAGCATCTCCGCCGGCCGCGGCTGCGCCGCCAGCACGGTGCGCAGGAAGCGGGCGACACCGTCCGCCATCTCCAGCCGCCCGCCGATCAGCGCCGCGACGCCTGCCATTGCGCTGGACATCACCTCCTGCCGCACCTCCGGGCCGTTGCGGTCGATGCGTGTGCGCAGGCCGCCCGACTCCGGGTCTTGCATCGTCGCGAGGAAGTCCAGCCCACGGCCGCCGAGGCCGATGGCGCCGGCGCGAATCAGCCCGGCCGCGATCCAGGCGTTGCCGTACGGATACAGATCGGCAAGACCGCCGCGTTCCCAGTCGCCGACGAAGTCGCCCTCCGGCGTGGCTGCGTTCCTGCGCAGCCAGCCGGCCATCCGCCCGGCGGCCCGCGTGCGACCGGCCGCTGCCAGGGCGTAGGTCGCCTTGTAGAAGCCGCCCAGGCCGCCGGATTCGTCGCCCAAGAGGCCGTCCTCGCGCTGGCGGGATTCGAGATAATCTGCGCCGCGATCCCTGGCAACGGCGAACGGGCTGCGTGTGGGGCGCGGCGCGACCGGGTGTTCCGGCATAGGCCGGCCGTTCGGTGCGACGGCCTGCAGGTCTTTGGACGCAATGGCGTGCGCCGGAGCAGCGGCGACGTCGGTGCCCGCCATGCCGTCGCGCAGCCAGGCGCCGATGCGCTCGCCGATCATGATCGAGGTGAAGTTGGTGTTGGCGCGCGGCACCGTCGGCATGATCGAGGCGTCGGCCACCAGCAGCCCCCGCACGCCGTATACGCGGCCGTGCTGATCGACTACGGCCATGGGGTCGCTCGCCGGCCCCATCTTCGCCGTGCCGCAGGGATGAAAGCCGGAGTCGGCCACCCGCCGCACCCAGGCCGCCAACGACGCATCGCTTTCCAGGTGCTGCGCGCGCGGCCGGCGGATGCCGGTATGCAGCGCGCGCAGCGGCTCCGTCTCGCCCAGGCGCAGCGCCAGGCGCATGCCGTCAACCATGCGCCGCAGGTCTTCCTCGTCTTCCAGAAAGTGCGACTCGATGCGCGGCTGCAGACGCGGGTTCAGCGACTCGACCACGAGCCGGCCGTGGCCGCGCACCTGCTCCACGACGACGCCGATCGAATACACCGGCCCGTCTGCGGTCTGGTAGAAGGAAACCGGCATCACCTGCATGTCGTTGCGCTGATCGCTGCCTGCCGCCGTATAGCGGTACGTCACCTGCACCGAGGGCACGTCCGTGCGGCAGACCCCCGGCCGTGGTTCGTAGATCACGCCGGCCACCGGGTGGTCGCAGAGGTGTTCGCAGACGCCCGCCAGCTCCACGGCGACAGGCAGCCCGAGCCGGCCAAGTGCCTCGCGCCCGCCGATGCCGGAGCGGATCAGGATCGCCGGGCTTTGCAGTGCGCCGGCGCAGAGCACGATCAGGTCCGCGAAGATCGATTCCGGCGCCCCATCGGTCTCGATCTCGACGCCCACCGCCCGCGAGCCATCCAGCAGCACGCGGCGCACGTGCGTGTCGCCGCGCACGGTCAGGTTCGGCCGGCCGCGCGCCGGCGCCAGGTAGGCGATCGCGGTCGAGATGCGCAGGCTGCCCTCGCGGTTCATCGGGTGCGGGCCACAGCCAGTGGCGTTGGGGTCGTTGTTGTCGGCGGCGCTGGACAGGCCGAGGTGCCGGCAGGCGTCCACGAAGGCGCGCTGCCAGTTGACCAGCTCATTGCGCGTATAGGAGTAACGCCGCACCGGGATCGGGCCGGACTGGCCGTGAAAGTCGTCGGCGAAGTCGACGTCGTGCTCCATGGCGCGGAAGAACGGCAGGACGCTCTCCCAGGACCACTCGCCGTTGCCGAGCGCCGCCCACGCGTCGTAGTCCTCCGGCACGCCGCGCAGGGCGATCGTCGTGTTCACCGCCGAGGAGCCGCCGGTGACGCGGCCGCGCGGCATCAGGTGCGGGCGGCCCGTCTGGGAATGATGGGCGCGGAAGCGCCAGTCGTGCGGCCGGGTCGAGTTCCAGAGGCCGTTGAGCAGGTCCGGCGGTGTGCTGGCGAGATCGGCGTAGTCCGGCCCGGCCTCCAGCAGCAGCACGGAGCGCCGCGGATCTTCGCTGAGCCGGGCGGCGATCACCGAGCCGGCCGAGCCGGCGCCGACCACGATCGCGTCGTAGGGCATGGCGGGCCTCCGTGTCGCATGGAGTCGTCGGGGGCTCAGCGCCCTTCGAAGTGCGGCGTGCGCTTCTCCGCCCAGGCCTGCACGCCCTCGCGCGCGTCCTCGGAGTCGAGCGCCACGATCTGGTTGGTCCACTCGAACTCAAGCTGCTGTTCCAGCGTACTTTGCAGGCTGCGCTGCAGGGCGCGCCGCGTGAAGGTCATCGCCATGGGCGGGCCGGCGGCCAGCTCGCGCGCCAGCGCCAGCGCCTCGTCCATCAGCCTCGATGGCTCGACCACGCGATTGACGAGGCCGATCTGCAGCGCCTCCTCCGCCGTGACGAAGCGGCCGGTGAAGAACAGCTCGTAGGCCCGCGCGCTGCCGACCAGCCTCGGAATGAAGTAGGACGAGCCGAAGTCCGGCCCCAGGCCGCGCTTGATGAAGACCGTGGTGAAGCGGGCTTCGCTGGAGGCGATGCGGATGTCGAGCGAGGTGGCGATGCCGATGCCGGCGCCGGCGGCCACGCCGTTGATCGCGCCGATCGTCGGCTTGTCAATGTCGCGCAGCGCGAGCATGAACGGGCCAGCGCGGCCCATGCGGTCCAAGCGTGCGTGGCGGGCGGTGTCCCCGCTCTTCGGCGTGCCGCGCGAGAGATCGGCGCCCGCGCAGAAGCCGCGACCGGCGCCGGTAAGCACCACGGCGCGCACGTCGTCATCGAGGCGGGCGCGGGCGAAGGCGTCCATCAACTCGGACGCAAGCTCGCCGCCGAGCGCGTTCATGCGTTCGGGCCGGTTAAGCGTCAGGACGAGCACGCCGTCGTCGTGCTTTTCGTAGAGAATGTCGCTGTAGGCTTTCGCGGCGCTGGTCATCTGCGGCTCCTTCGCGGGTTGCCGCGATCATGCCAGCCGCGGCGCGGGGCCGCAACGGCAGGAAACGCGCCTGAAACCTCCCTGTACGATCCGTCTGCTACACTTGCCTGTCCAGCGAGCCATCGACCAGTCGGGAGGAGCCATGTACCACATCGTGCTGCTCGGCAACGACGACGGCGAGGGGCGCTTTCTCGCCGGCGTGCTGGAGCAACACGACTTTCGCGCCGCCGCGCTGGCGGTTTCCGAATCCGCGTTCGAGCGCATCCAGCAGGCGCCGCCCGATCTCCTGCTCGTCGATCTGGAGGCGGCGGGCACGGAGTTGCTGCGCCGGCTGCAAGATGACCAGGCGATCGCGGAGCACGCCGCCGTGCTGGTGATGCTGGCCGACGAATCGCTGGCGGGTCTCGACGGCGGACCACCGCCGGACGACGTGCTGCTTAAGCCGACACGGCCCGGTGAGCTGGTGGCGCGCGTGCGGCTGGCGCTGCGCCGGAGGACGAATGTGGACGCGCAGAACGTGCTGCGCTGCGGTGACCTGATGATCGACCTCGCCAACTACAAGGTCACGGTGGCCGGCCAGCCCGTGGAGCTGACCTACAAAGAGTACGAGCTGCTGCGCTTCCTGATGAGCAATCCGGCCAAGGTCTTCACCCGCGAGCAGTTGCTCAACCGCGTCTGGGGTTACGACTACTTCGGCGGCGCCCGCACCGTGGATGTGCACATCCGCCGCCTGCGCAGCAAGATCGAGCTGCGCCAGGGCGACATCTTCATCGACACGGTGCGCAACGTGGGCTACCGTTTCAAAGACGGCTGACCCTCATATCCAGCGGCCGGGGAGAGAGACGATGGCTCACGAGATCCTGAAGCCGGGCGCCGTGCACCCCACCACCGGCTATTCACACGCCACGCGCGCCGGCAAGACGCTCTACATCAGCGGGCAGGTCGCGCAGGACAGCGATGGCAAGCTGGTCGGGCCGGGCGACATCGCCGCGCAGGCGGCGCAGGTCTTCGCCAACTTGCAGAACGTCGTGGAAGCCGCCGGCGGCAAGATGCAGAACATCGTCAAGCTGAATACCTACACGACAAGCCTCGCCTACCGGCCGGCGATTGCGGAGGCGCGGAGCAAGTACTGGCAGTCCGACTGGCCGGCCAGCACGTTCGTCGTGATCTCCAGCCTCGCCACGCCAGATTTCCTCGTGGAGATCGAGGCGATCGCGGAGCTGGACTGAGGTCGGCGTTTGGTCCGATCAGCGAGCCTCACCCGCGCTCCGGCACAGCACCACCAGCGAGCGCGCTTCGACGTCGATCGCCGGGCCGCCTTCGCAAACCCGGCACGCTGCCGGCGCCAGGTCCGGGCGCGCGGTGTCGAATGCGATCTCCCAAACCGTGCCGGGCGAGGCTGCCGGCAGCGTGAATGGCAGTGCCTCGTGGTGCGCGTTGAGCAGCAGCAGCAGGCTATCGCCGCGCACGGTGTTGCCTTCTTCGTCGATCTCGTCCAGCGCCTCACCGTTGAGCTTCACGATCAGGCTGCGGCTGAAGCTCGTCACCCACTCCTGCTCGGTCATCTCTTCGCCGTCGGGCCGGAACCAGGCCAGGTCTTCGACGCCGGTGCCGTGAATCGGCCGGCCCTGGAAGAAATGACGGCGGCGCAGCACCGGTTGCTCGGCGCGGAACGAAAGCAGGCGCCGCGCCCACTCCAGCAGTTGCTGCTGCTCTTCCCTCAGATCCCAGTGCAGCCAGGAGATCGCATTGTCCTGGCAGTAGGCGTTGTTGTTCCCCTGCTGCGTACGGCCGATCTCGTCGCCGGCGCTGATCATCGGCACCCCCTGCGAGAGCAGCAGCGTGGCAAGAAAATTGCGCTGCTGGCGGGCGCGCAGGGCGCGGATCGCCGCATCGTCCGTCGGACCCTCGGCGCCGCAGTTCCACGAGTCGTTGTGGTCGGCGCCGTCGCGGTTCGCTTCGCCGTTCGCCTCGTTGTGCTTTGCGTCGTAGCTGACGAGATCGCTCAGCGTGAAGCCGTCGTGGCAGGTGATGAAGTTGATGCTGGCCGAGGGTCGCCGGCCGCCGCGCTCGTAGAGGTCGCTGCTGCCGGAGAGGCGGTAGCCGAGCTCGGAGATCAGGCCGGCGTCGCCTTTCCAGTAGCGGCGCACGGTGTCGCGATACTTGCCGTTCCACTCGGTCCAGAGCACGGGGAAGTTGCCGACCTGGTAGCCGCCCTCGCCCACGTCCCAGGGCTCCGCGATCAGCTTCACGCTGGAGATCACTGGGTCCTGGTGAATCACGTCGAAGAAGGCCGAAAGCCGGTCCACATCGTGCAGCTCGCGCGCCAGCGACGCGGCCAGGTCGAAGCGAAAGCCGTCGACGTGCATCTCCTGCACCCAGTAGCGCAGCGAGTCCATGATCAGCTTCAGCACCTGCGGATGCGGCACGTTCAGCGTGTTGCCGGTGCCCGTGTAGTCCAAGTAGTAGCGGGGCTGCTCCGGCACAAGGCGGTAGTAGGCGGCGTTGTCGAGCCCGCGGAAGCTCAACGTCGGCCCTTGCTCGTTACCCTCGGCGGTGTGGTTGTAGACCACGTCGAGGATGACTTCGATCCCCTGCGCGTGCAGCGCCTTCACCATCTGCTTGAACTCGCGCACCTGGCCGGCGGGGTCTTGCGCGCAGGCGTAGCGGCCTTCGGGCGTAAAGAAGTTGATCGTGTTGTAGCCCCAGTAGTTCACAAGCCCGCGATCGAGCAGGAAGCCGTCGTCGATGAAGGCGTGCACCGGCAGCAGCTCCACCGCGGTGACGCCGAGCTGTTGCAAATGGCGCAGCGCGGCAGGACTGTGCAGGCCGGCATACGTGCCGCGCAGTTCCGGCGGCACATCCGGGTGCAGCTTTGTGAAGCCCTTCACGTGCACCTCGTAGATCACCGATTTGCGCCACGGTGTCCGTGGCGGCCGATCGTCGCCCCAGACGAAATCGTCGGCCATGACCACGCACTTGGGCACGGCGTGGGCGTCGTTGCGGCGGCAGAAGCCGAGGTCGCGCCGCGCGTGCCCGGGCGGGAAGCCGAAAATCGGCATCTCCCAGTTGACGCCGCCCGCGAGGCCGCGCGCGTACGGATCGATCAGCAGCTTGTTCGGGTTAAAGCGATGGCCCTCTTCCGGCGCGTAGGGGCCGTGCACGCGGTAGCCGTAGAGCTGACCGGGCCGCACGCCTTCGACGTAGACGTGGTGCACGTGCGCGGTGACTTCCAGCATGCGGATCCGAGCCGTCTCCGCGCGGGCCGCCGGCCGGTTAAACAGACACAGCTCGACGAACTCCGCGTTCTCAGAGAAGACGGCGAAGTTGGCGCCGCCCGCGTCGCTGGTGGCGCCGAGCGGGTAGGGGCGGCCGGGTCGTACATTGAGATTGGGTCCAGCAGCCAACAGGACAACTCCGGCGCGAGCGGCCTCGTCACCGCTCCCGCCGATCCACTGTAGCGAATGCCGTCGGGGGCTCACGCCTCCCGCGTGCAATGCGAGCGCTGAGGCTTCCCGTCAAACGCCCCTTTACTCCGCGCCGGCCATCGCCCACACTGGCCGGGCGAAGGCCAAGATCAGCGAGGTTTGTGAGGTCTGCAGCGATGACACAGCAGGTGGTTTCCCACACCGCCGAGTTCCGCGGAGGGCCGTTTTACGATGCGCTCCCCGATAACACGGCGATCGAGCCGCAGCGGCTCTTCGCCGACGACAGCGCCGAGAGCGCCGGCGTGCTCTACTATCCCGCCGGCCGGCTGCCGCGCACCGTGTGCTGCCTGATGCACCCCCGCGGCGACTTCGCCCGCCACTACGCCGTGCCCTACCTGGTGGCGGCCGGCTACGCGGCCTGGGGGCACAACAGCCGCTACCTCAACAACGACACCGAAGCGATTCATGAGCGGCTGGTGCTGGACATCGCCGCTGGGTTACGTCACCTGCGCGCCCGCGGCTTTCAGAACATCGTGCTGCTCGGCAACAGCGGCGGTGCCTCGCTCTATGCCTTCTACCAGGCGCAGGCGGTGCTGCCGCCGGCGGAACGCGAGCAGGACACGCCCGGCGGCAGCCACGTGGACCTGACCGGCGACCTGCCTGCAGGCGACGGCTTCGTGGCGCTGGCCGCGCACTCGGGCGAGGGGCTGTTCATGCTGCAAAGCATCGACCCCTCGGTCACGGACGAGGCCGACCCGCTCTCCTGCGACCCCGCGCTCGACATGTTCAACCCGGAGAACGGCTACGACCCGGGAACGGGCACGGCGACGTACGCCCGCGGTTGGCTGGCAAGCTACCGAGAGGCGCAGCGGGCGCGCCACCTGCGGCTCGATGCGATCGCCCGCGCCCACCTGGCCGAGGAACGGGAGGGAGCGGGCGCGGCGGCCGGCAGCGGCATGGCGCCGTACGCGCTGATTCGCGCCCGCCGCCGCGCGATTCCGCACCGGCTGATGCTGATCTACCGCACCGTGGCGAATCCGGCCTATCTCGACCTGAGCATCGACCCGAATCGCCGGCCGATCGGCACGATCTTCGGCGGCCCGACGGCGCGGCCGGAGTTCGGCAACTACTTCTCCAGCAACATCTCGCGCGTGCTCTCGCCCCGCGCCTGGCTTTCGACCTGGAGCGGCACGTCGTCGCGGGCGAACTTCGTCGAGAACGCGCGCAGCATCACCGTGCCGACACTGTTCACAGCGGCCGATGGCGACAGCGATATCCTGCCCGCCAACGCCGATTCGATGTGGAACGCGATCGCGGCGCCGGACAAGGTGCGCCACGACCTCAGCGGCGCCGACCACTACCTGCGCCCGCTGCCGGACGCACCGGGCACAAACCCGCGCGCGGAGTTCGCGGGCATCCTCGCGGCATGGCTGAAGCAGCGCTTCCCCGCCTGAGAATACCTTCCGTCGCTCGGCGGACGCCTGAGATGTGCAAGCGATCCGGCCCAGCGGAATCGCGATCTTCGCGCGGGTCTGTGGAAAGCTGGGCATATCGGTGCTACTGTAAGAAGCAGTTCGTAGCCGGCACCCCGAAAGGAGACGAGCATGATCCGGGCACAGGGCGTTCACCACCTCGCGCTGGTTTGCAGCGATATGGACCGCACGGTGCGGTTCTACACCGACGTGATGGGCATGAAGCTCACCGCGAAGCTGAATATCCGCGGCGGCGCGAAGCACTACTTCTTCGACATGGGCGGCGGCAACCAGCTCGCCTTCTTCTGGTTCCCCGAGGCGCCCGAGGCGCAGCCCGGCGTCGGCAACGCCGGCTACACGCAGTTCCACAGCGCGCACGCCTCAATGCACCACGTGGCCTTCACCGTCGAGAACGAAGACGAGCTCTGGGCCGCCTGGGATCGGCTGGAAGAGGCCGGCGTCGAGTCGATGTGGGCGCTTGATCACGAGTTCTGCAAGTCGATTTACTTCCGCGACCCGGACGGCATCCTGCTGGAGTTCGCCTGCTGGGTGCGCGCGTTGGACGAGCGCGACCTCGACGACTCGGTGCAGACCCGCGCCACGCCGATCACCCGCCCCACGAAGGTGCCGGTGGGCGTGTAACCCGGCGCCGTTCGGCCCGCATTTCATGTCACTTGTCCGTCGTCACTTGCCCCTCTCCCAGGATTGGGAGAGGGGCGATCCTGTTTGAAGCGCTTCGGGCGACGTCGAGGTGGTCGAGCGCCGCTGCTCGCGCATCGCGGCGCGAAGGGGGCGCCACCTGCTCCTGCCCTTGCCTGCTAACCGGCCGCGGCCCCGGAACATCCAGCCAGCGATCGCCCCTCGCCTCCTCCCACTCCAGGAGGGAAGGCGAGGGGTCATCGAACTGAAGTTGCGGTGCAGCCGCTACGGAAAATGCCGTGACGCGGCGCGGCCCTCGGGCAGCAGCTTGAACAGTCCGGCAAGCTCAGAGATGCATGGGATTCCGGGCCGGCGAAGCGCTTCGCCCACGCGGTCGATCTGCACCGGCGCCATACCCACCGCAAGCGGGCCGTCGACATCGGCGTGCGGGTTGTCGCCCACGAACAGGACTTCGTCGGCCTCCAGCCCGAGCGCGTCGAGCGCGAGGCGGTAGATCGCCGGATGCGGCTTGCGGTAGCCGGCGCGGGCCGAAACCACGGCGCACTCCAGCAGCGGCGCCAGGCCGGTACGCTGCAGGATCGTCTCCAGTCCCCACGACCAGTTCGAGACGAGGCCGAGGCGGTAGCCGGCACCGCGCAGCTCGGCCAGCACGGGCAGGGCGTCGTCGAAGAGGTAGATCGGCGACGGGTCGTCCCACAGTTCGCAAAGCCGCTCGAACAGTCCCGGATGGTCCGGATCGACGCCGCATTCGCGCAGCCCGACGGCATAATGGCGGCGCTGAAACTCGTTGTACCGCTCACGGCTCACGCTGAACTCGCGGTGGTCGATCGGCTCCGGCCCGTCGAGCCGCGCCTGCACTGCCGCGCGGCTGCGGCGGAGTTGCTCGGCGTCGACCCGGTAGCCGAACTGGGCGAACAGTTCCAACTCACGCACGTTGCCGAGGTTTTGGCCGGAGGCCAGCGTGCCGTAGAAGTCGAAGAGGATAGCGCTCGGCGGCATCCTGCGTACAATCCGTCCCGCGCGATCTTCAGCAACCGGATCGCGACTGACGCTAGAATAGTATCGTCCGCCGTCGCGGCGAAGCCGGGTCGCGGGCGAACGGAGGGCCGCGTGAACTCGGCGGCACGGCAGTATCGACTTCGCTGGGTGCGCTGGCTGCGCGTGGCGGCACGCGCGGTCTTCCTGTTCGTCGGCTCGGTGCAGTGCCTGTTCGGCGTCATCCTCGGCGTGGGCCTGGTCGCCAGCGTCTTCCTCAACGGCGAAGGGCCGGGCGGCGGCCCGGTGCTGGTGGCTCTGGACATCGTCCTGCTGGTGCCGGGCCTCTTTGCGCTGCTCAGCGCCCTCGAGCCGTGGGATCCGCCGGACGACCGCTGGCACGGCCTGCGCTGGACCACGCTCGGGCTGTGGGGCACGCTGATCAGCGTCGCCTCCTGGGCTGCGGCGGGCGCGTACATGTTGCTCGGCTGATGCGGCGCATGCCCGCCGCGCCGGGCGCCGGCTTCGTGCGGTAGCCCCCTTCCCGCTACACTGGGTGCCCGAGCGGGCAGCCGCTCGTTCAGTCCCACGCCTCGGAGTCGGGCCACGATGACCGCAGACACCGCGGGGGCGCAACGGCCACCGCTGCGCCGTTGGGCGCTGCCTTCAACGCTTGGCGTCGTCGCCGTCTTCACGTCGCTGTTTGTGGTCGCGCCAGTCCGCGGCTACACGCCTTCCGACGCCCGCGTATTCGCGACCGGCAACGAGTATCTTGCCCTGGGCGATTCTCTGGCCACCGGCGTTGGCTCGTCGCGCTGCCCGGTCGGCTGCGCCGGCCGCTCCGGCTATGTCGCCGACTTCGCCCGCCGGCTCGAAGGTTTCGCGGGCCATGCCGTGAGCGTGCGCGATCTCGGCGTCAGCGGCGAGACGACCAACTCCTTCATCGGCGACTATTTCAGCAACCCGGACAGCCGCTCGCAACTGGCCCGCGCCGTGGCGGAGATCCGCAACCACGGCGCCGGCATCGGCCCGGTCACCCTGGACATCGGCGGAAACGACGCGCTGAACGTGCATGGCTCCGGCCATTCGACCGCGGCGAAGCTGGCGGCGCTGGCGACGCTTCGAACCAACCTCGAAACGATCGTCTCCAAGCTGGAGAGCGAATTGCGGGCGGCGGACTCGACCGCCGACCTGGTGTTGCTCGCCTACTACGAGCCTTTCGGCGATGCCGACTCTGACCTGTGGGCCATGGGCCGGCTCAACCAGACGATTCTGGACATCGCCGCCGAGCATGGCCTGCGTGTGGCCGAGCCGTACGCGGCATTCGCGGGCGTCGAGCAGCAAACCACGTGGATGTCATGCAAGTGCATCATCAATATCCACCCCAACGATCGCGGCTACGCACTGCTCGGCGACGCCCTGGCCGCCGTCACGATCGCGCCAGAGACCGCGGCCGGCAGTCTGGTCGGTGTGGTGCGCAACGAGGCTGGCAGTCCGGCCACGGGCGTGCGCGTCTGGTACGGCGGCGGCAGCGTGGTGACGGACGTGGACGGCGCCTACCGCGTCGACGATGTGCCGGCAGGCATGGCGCTGCATTTCGCAGCGGGCGATGAAGGCGATCGCGTGGCTGCTGCCAGCGTTACGCTACGGCCCGGCCAGAGCGCGATCCAAAACTTCGTCCTGAGCAGCGGCCTTGATGCAGCCGCGGAGCCGTCTGGGAGCACGCGCGGCGCCGCCGGCTTCGCGCGGATCGGCGCGGCCATCGTCCGGGCCGCTGCCCACGCCGCAGCCCAAGGCGCCCGAGATCACGCGGCAGCGGGAATGGACCAGGCGCGGGCCGGCGCGGCGGCCATCGCCGGCAGGGCAGCGGCCGGCATCGAACGGCTCAGGCAGTTACCCATCCCGTGATATCGCTGCGGCTGGTTCAGCGGTCGATCTGCACCGTCTGACCGTCGGGACCGACGATCACGATTTGGCCGGACCCGTCGGATTGGGTGAACGCCGGATCGACTTGCCGCCCGGTCAGGCGCGCTGACCCGCAGCGCGGCAGCGGCATCACCGCAACCACCAGGGTCACCGCGGCCACGATCGCGATCGTGACGCCGAGGCCGATCGTCGGCCCGGTGGCACCGGCATCGGCCGGCACCGTCGCGCCGCCGCCGCCGCGGTTGGGTGGTTCAGCAGCCGTCGGTTGATGCGACGGCGCCGGCGGCGTCGACGACGTCGGGGCGAGGGGCGCAGGTGGTGGCGCGGGCTTCGCCGCTACTGCAGCGTTGACCAGCTCACGCAGGGCATCGCCCTGTACGGCGCTCAGACCGCCGAGCAGGCCGTCGCGCAGGCTGAGCAGCCCCGATTCCGCCGCGTCCTGGGCAGCAGAGCAGCGGCCTTCCGCCAGCAGCACTGCTGCCTCGGCCTGGGCGCGCAGCGCCGGATGCGCGCCGTCGGCCGGCGCCCGTTCGAGCCAGTCCCGTGCCGCACCCGCGTCGCCGACATGGCGCGCGGCGAAATAGGCGGCGGTCAAGGCCAGCTCGGCCTGCAGCGACGGCGCGAGCCGGTGGCCCACGTCCAGCAGCCGATTGAGATGCGCAGCGGCCAGCGCGGGCTGGCCGGCGTCGCTAAAGCGGTAATAGAGCAGCAGGTTCGCTTCGGCCGAAGCTGGGCAGCCATCGGCCGTGCTCTCCAGCCGGCTGACACTGAGGCTGTCCCAGTCGCGCGGTCGCAGGCCGGCGTCCATCAGCGTGTTGATCGCCTCGACCGCCTCCGTTCGCGGTCCGGCCGTGTCGCTTGTGCAGTCGGTCATCACCAGCTACTCCGGCGGCCACCTCTTCGGACCCCCGTCATTAATCGACCGAAGCGGTGAGGTCCAGCAGGGGTGAGAGTCGCGGCGTGTTCAGCCGGCGAGGCGAAGGCAAGGGAGCGCGCCACTCCGCGCGATGACTGCCGACTGTGGCATGATGAGGACGATGGCGCAGGAGACCAGCCCAGACGGAGTCGTGTGCGGCCCCGAGCCGGCGGACAGCTCGCTGTTCCGCGAGATCGAGGCGTGCGCGGGCAAATGGGCGATCGCGGCCGGCGAGCGCCTGAGCGCGCGCGCCCGCGAGGCGCTGCATGTGGAGTACAAGGGCGGCAGCCGCAGCAACCCCGTCTCCGAAGCGGATCGCGAGGCCGAGGAGTTCCTCTTCCGCCAGGTGACGCACCATTTCCCCGACCACAGCATGATCGGTGAGGAGGGACGCGACCCCGGACCGGACGGCGCGCCGATCGTCTGGGTGATCGACCCGCTGGACGGCACCTCGAACTACCTGAACGGGCAGGCGATGTGGTCCGTCTCGATCGGCGTGCTCTGGTATGGCGTGCCCGTGGCCGGAGCCATTTTTGCGCCGCTGGGCGTGGCCGGCGAGCCGGCGCTCTTCTCGGCGCGCAAGGGCGGCGGCGCCCGGCTCAATGGCCGCCCGATCGCCGTCGACGCCGCGGCCGAGCTACGCTCGTCGCGACTCGCCTGCCTGCCGGAGGTCTACCAAGGCGAGATCGAGCGGCGGCGCGAGGCGCGCGGCCGGCCCGAGGTCCGCACCCTGGGCAGCATCGCGTTGGAGCTGGCGCTCACCGCCTGCGGGGCGCTGCAGTTCTCCGCGTTCTGGATTCCGCGCATCTGGGACGTGGCGGCTGGGGTCTCGCTCATCCTCGAAGCGGGCGGCTGCGTGATGCAGCGCCAGGAGCGCGAGCGCCCCTGGCAGCCGCTGCGCGCCTTCGAAGCGCCGCTCGGGCGGCCGCTGCGGAAGTGGCAGGGCGCGATCATCGCCGCAAACGAGCCGCTGGCCGTCGATCTGACCGAGCGCGTGAAGGCCGGCCGCGAACCGTTCGCCCCACGCCCGGCCTCAGCCTGATCCACAGTGGAGCACCCGCTACGATGGCCCACGACGTGACCCTGATCCCCGGCGACGGCATCGGCCCCGAGGTGATGAGCTGCGCCTGCGAGGTGCTGGAGGCCAGCGGCGTGCGCTTCAACTGGCGCGAAGAGCGTGCCGGCGCTGAGGTGATGGCAGTGGAAGGCACGCCGCTGCCCGAACGCGTGATCGACGCCATCCGCGTGACAAGAGTCGCCTTCAAAGGGCCGGTGACAACGCCCGTGGGCACGGGCTTCCGCAGTGTGAACGTGGCCCTGCGCAAGGCGTTGGACCTCTATGCCGCCGTGCGGCCGGCCCGCAGCTACCCCGGCACGGGCGCGCGCTTCGGCCACGTCGATATCGTCGTCGTGCGCGAGAACACCGAAGATGTCTACGCCGGCATCGAGTTCGGCTACCAGGACACGCGCACCGACGAGTTGATCCGCTGGATCAACACGCACGGCTACGCGGACGTGCGCGAGGACGTGGGCGTCTCGATCAAGCTGATCTCACGTTTCGGCACCGAGCGCGTGGTGCGCTACGCCTTCGAGTACGCGCGCGGCAACGGCCGGCGCAAAGTCACGGCGGTGCACAAAGCGAACATCATGAAGAGCTCGGACGGGCTCTTTCTCGCCGTCGCGCGCGAGGTGGCGGCCCGGTACCCCGATATCCTCTTCGACGACATGATCGTGGACAATCTTTGCGCCCAGCTCGTGCAGCACCCTGAGATGTTCGACGTGCTGGTGCTGCCCAACCTTTACGGGGACATCGTCTCCGATCTCTGCGCCGGGCTCTCGGGCGGCCTGGGCATCGCGCCCGGCGCCAACATCGGGGCGGAGGCCGCGATGTTCGAGCCCGTGCACGGCAGCGCCCCGAACATCGCCGGCAAGGACCTTGCCAACCCCACGGCCGCGATCCTCTCCGGTGTACTGATGCTGCGCCACCTGGGCGAAGACGCCGCCGCTAACCGCGTGGACGAGTCGGTGCGCAGCGTGCTGCGCGACGGCGAGGTGCGCACCGCGGACCTGCCGCACGGCATGGAGACGCGCGTCGTCGGCACGCGCGAGTTCACTCGCGCCGTGCTGCATGAGCTGCACGAGGGAGCGGGCAAGAGGGGAGAGAGAGGCGGCTTGTAGGCCCTGCACCACCTTGGGCAATCGGGCGAGCACGAGGCGATGCAACAATTCGCTGCGTTGGTGCAGGATTTCCCGGCAAACCGCGCTCAGCCGGCGGGCGGAACCGCCGTCTGCTGCTGTGCGCCAACCGCCTGCTGACGAACAGCGGCCCGCGCTCCGCCAAACCCCTGTTGCGAGCTTGCACGCGCGCGGAACTGCCGGCGGGTGCTTGCTTGCCACGCGGGAAGCCGATCTCTGATACTTTCGCCAGAGCCGGAGCGCGGCCGGTGCGAAGGGGTCTGCTCAGATGACGGCGCCGCCCGGTATCACCTGCCCTGCGTGCGGGCGCACCAACGCGGCGGGGTCGTTCTTCTGCTCCGCCTGTGCCACGCCGCTCGCCTGCCCTGGCTGCCAGGCGATGCTCGCGCCCGACGCGCAGTTCTGCAACCAGTGTGGCCGCCAGGTTGGCCGCCGGCTCGACGCCTCGCGCCTCGACGGCTCGATCGGCCGCCCGGTCGAGCGCCGTGTCGAGACGACGCCGCACCTGCGCATCTTCGTGCAGACCGGTTCCTTCGCCGATCAACAGTCGGCCTCTGTCGGCCAGCGGCTGGAGACGCTAATCAGTGCACTGGGCGAGCTGCTGGGCCTGCAGCCGCCCCCCGGCCCGATCTCGATCTATCTCGGCGAAGTGCTCAACGATCCGGCGCAACCCGGCAAGGCGCTGACCGCCGGCAGCTACGCCGTGCCGGAGCGACGCGAGGTGTGGAGCATCTTCCGCTCCGACGCACCGGGCGTGGATATCGAGCGCACGA
The DNA here is from genome assembly GCA_035310145.1 of Dehalococcoidia bacterium. Classification (NCBI taxonomy): domain Bacteria; kingdom Bacillati; phylum Chloroflexota; class Dehalococcoidia; species Dehalococcoidia bacterium. The sequence goes on along the minus strand of DATGEL010000003.1, from coordinate 4,834 downwards.
CGGCACGGCTGCTGCTGCAATTGCAGACGGGACGCGATCCGGGCCAGGCGCCGCTCTTACTCGACGGCGCGGTCAGCGTGGTCGGGCAGCGGCTCGGCTTCGTGCCGCCGCCCGAGGCTCTGGCGCAGATGCTCTCGGGCATGCTCGCCTCCGGCGCCCCGGTCGCGGTCCGGCCGCTGCTGAACGGCCCCTCCCCGGAAACGGCGCAGATCTACGCGCCGGTCTCTGTCGCCTTCGTGGGCTACCTGATCGGCGAGCGCGGCGCGCCGGCGTTCCTGAAGCTGCTTGCAGCCTACGATCCGCACAATCCCGACGCCGCCGCCCGCGCGGCCTACGGCGCCGGTTTCGATGGGCTGGAGAAGCGCTGGCTGCAGGCGCTGAAGAAGGCAGGGCCGAAGACCAGCGGCATCGGCCGCTTCTTGAAGCAGTCGTGGACGCTGACGAAGCCGTACCGGCTGAAGCAGGCGGAGATCCTGGTCTACGTGTTGTTCAGCATCGCTTTCAGCCAGGCGATGCCCTTCGCCCAGCGCTATCTCGTCGACAACGCCTTCCCGCATCCTCTGCCGGACGGCACCGTCACGAAGGGCGACTCCGGCACGCTGTTCACGCTGCTTGCCGCCGGCCTGGTCGTCTTTCTGGTCCTGGCCGCGGCCGCCCTGCGCCAGCAGTACCTCAACGCGCAGGTGAGCGAGGGCGTGATGCGCAGCCTGCGCACCCGCATGTTCACCCGCCTGCAAGAGCTCTCCGCCGACTACTACAGCCGCACATCGACCGGCGACATCCTCTCGCGTATGTCCAACGACCTCTTTGCCGTGGACTTCGCGCTCACCGGCGCCCTCCTGCAGGGCTTCGTGCTGGTCACCACCTTCGTCGTCAGCCTGGGCTCGCTGCTCTATCTGAACTGGAAGCTGACGGCGATGGCCGTGGTGGTCCTGCCCCTCTTCTTCCTGACGACGAAGCTGCTCGGTCCGCCGGCGTCGAAGGCCGCGCGCGAGCGGCAGGAGCAGTTCGGCGCCGTCACCGGCGTGTTGCAGGAGAACATCGCCGCGCAGCCGGTGGTGCGCTCGTACAGCCTGCAAGGCACGTTCATCCGCGAGTACCTGGCCTCGATCCAGCAGCTCTACCGCAGCGCCATCCGCGTCGTCTTCCTCGGCTCGCTCTTCGGCCTCTCGGCCACGCTGCTGACCACGCTGATCCAGGTGCTGGTGCTGGGCATCGGCGGCTACTTCGTGATCCAGGGCCAGCTCACGCTCGGCTCGCTCTTCGCCTTCCTCGGCCTGCTCGGCGGCCTGATCGCGCCCGCGCAGAGCATGAGCGGCGTCGCCCAGGCCTTGCAGCAGGCGACCGGCGCCATGGACCGCGTCAACGAGGTCGTAAACGCCGTGCCGAAGATCGCCGACCAGCCCGGTGCGCAGCCCGCCGCGCCGTTGCGCGAGGGCATCGGCTTCAACCAGGTGACCTTCAGCTACACCGGCGCCGAGCCGCAGCTCGTGGACATGAGCTTCGTCATTCCCGCCGGGGCGTCGGTCGCCTTCGTCGGGCCGTCGGGCAGCGGCAAAAGCACGGTCACCAACCTGATTAGCCGCTTTTACGACGCCGACCGCGGCGCCGTGCTGATGGACGGCCGTGACGTGCGCGAGCTTCAGGTCGATTCCCTGCGCCGCCAGATCGGCACCGTCTTCCAGGACAACTTCTTGTTTAACCGGAGTGTGCGCGAGAACATCCGCTTCGGCCGCGAGGACGCGACGGACGAGGAGGTCGAGGCCGCGGCGCGCGCCGCCGAGGTGCACGACTTTATCGTGCAGATGCCGCAAGGCTATGACACGCCCGTGGGCGAGCGCGGCGCCAACCTCTCCGGCGGCCAGCGCCAGCGCATCGCCATCGCCCGCGCCATCCTGCGCAACCCCAGCATCCTCGTGCTCGACGAGGCGACCTCGGCGCTCGACCCACGCACGGAGAACGCGATCAACCACACGCTCGCCTCGCTGGCGAAAGGGCGCACCACGATCAGCGTCACCCACCGCCTCGCCTCGGCGGCGACGGCGGACCGAATCTTCGTGCTGGACCGCGGCCGGTTGGTGGAGCAGGGCTCGCACAACGAGCTCCTGGCACAGGGCGGCCTCTACGCACGGCTATACGAAGAACAGAGCGGCGCCGTGCCGGGCGGCGTGCTCAAGCTGGCGCTGGAGATCGAGTACCTGCGCCGCGTGCCGATCTTCGCCACGCTCAACGGCGACCAGCTCTCCAGCCTCGCCTCGCGCCTGACCACCGAGCGTTGCGAAGAGGGCGCCGACGTGATCGCGACCGGCGCGCCGGGCGACAAGCTCTACCTGATCGTGGGCGGCGAGGCGACGGTGATCGGCCGCGACGGCGCCGGCCACGACCGGGAGCTGACCGTGCTGCGCGCCGGCGACTATTTTGGCGAGATCGCATTGCTCTACGACACGCCGCGCACGGCAACCGTCCGCGCCCGTTCGGCGCTCACGCTCTACTCGCTCGACCGCGAGGGCTTTCTCGCGCTGCTGGAGGCGGTGCCGGGGCTGCGCCAGACGATCGAGCAGGCCGTGGCCGAGCGGCATGTCGCGCGCGGGCCGGAGCGGCAGGGGGCCGGCGCCGAGCTTTCGCAGCTGGCCGCCTCACCCGCCGTGGCCGTGGCGCCGCCGGAGGAAGTGGTGTCGGCGCCGCGTCCGGGAACTGAGCAGCAGGCGGCAAGCCTGTTCGCGGCGCCGTGGACCCGCCAGCGGCCGCGCCTGGTGATGCAGGACGAGGCGGGCAACCGCCGTGTGATCACGCTGAACGAGCAGTTTACGGGCATCGGCCGCAACCCGAACAACGATATTGTGCTGCCCGACCGCCGCGTCTCCGGCTTCCACGCCCGCATCGAGCGCGACCCGGCCGGCCGCTACGTGCTCACCGACAGCGGCAGCACCAACGGCACCCGCCTGAACGGCCAGCCGGTCACCACCGCCGAGCTGCGGGACGGCGACGTGATCCAGCTCGGCGGCAGCGCCCTGCGCTACGAACAGGGGGGCTAACCCACCCCTCGGCATGCTGATGCGGGTCGATGCTGGGTCCGTACTCCTGCTGCCTTGCCCCCTCTACTATGATTGGTGGGCAATGCCCACAGGAAGCAGGCGATGACGATCGGGACCATTGACGCGAAGGATCGGTTGCGCATTCCCCGCGAAATGCGGAAGGCGCTGGGCCTCAAGCCCGGTGACGCCGTCTGCTATGCTCTTGTCGATGGGGAGATTCGCGTGCGACCGGCAGACGATCCGTACGCTGCCTACGGCCCTGTCGCTCGCCAGGTTTGGGCTGCCTACCAGCAGCATCCCGAGCGCTTCCTGACGCACGAGCAGGTCATGGCAGAGCTGGGAATCACGCAGGCCGAGATCGACGCACTCGGCTTCGAGTCCACCACGGCTCCACGCGGAGCTAAACCCAAGCGCACCGGTCCACGACCCGACGTCTAACGGACCTTGGGCGAGATGACGGGAATCGGCGTCTCTCCCGAAAGCGGCGCTGCAAATGCTGTAGGCGCGACTGGTGGGTTAAACAGCGGTCCAGTGAGAGTCGGCTGCACAGTTGGCGGCAGCGGTGTCGGCTGCCTTGGCAGCTGGTCAGCGGGCACAACAGATGGCGCGGGCGGGGTTATGATTGTGGTGGGCAGCCGGCCGCTTGGGTGGGTTGCCTGCGGCGTGCCCGCGGCTCTGATGTCAGGGTGGCCCTGATCGATCACCGACCACAAGGCCAAAACGCCGGCGGTGGCAAAGAGCAAGGCGCCGATGAGACGAAGCCTCATGAGTGCACCCCTCATCAATTACAATAGTAGTTGGTGCCGCCATTGATATCAATGTAGCCTAGGTCGCGTGTTAAGCTAGGAAGGCGGCGGCTATCGTGCCGTCTACGTCTACCGAGCTGAAGAGGACACCTGCGTGGTCTTCGCGATCGGTGAACATGCTACGGTGTACATCGAGGCAGCGAAGCGTTTTCCGCCCGCTGCACCATCAACTTTCGAGCATGACTCGAACAGCAACGGTCACCATTGATACATTCGCAAGCCACGGAGTTTGGCGTCATGCTCGGCTCCGACCGGGATGGACCTACCGACTGCGTATTCTGCGAGATTGTTGCCGGCAGCGCGGCAGCCAGCATCACCTACGAGGACGCGCAGATCCTCGGCTTCTTGACGACCGAGCCAGCGACGCCAGGTCACTTGATGGTCATCCCGAAGCGGCATGTCGCCTTCGTCGGCGAGATGGACGAAGAGACGGGCGGTCGGCTGTTTCAAGCCAGCATGCGCATGGCTGCGGCGCTCCGGGCGTCGGGGCTGCGCTGCGAGGGCGTGAACTGGTTCCTCGCCGACGGGGAAGCGGCGTTCCAGGAGATCTTTCACGTCCACCTGCACGTCTTCCCGCGCTTTGCAGGCGACGGCTTCGGCCTCACCGCCGACTGGTCCGTACACCCGCCGCGCGAAGAGCTCGGCAGGATCGCGGCGGCAATCCGCGCTGCCTTTGCTGGTCGCTACCCTTCAACCGGGGACGGCCCGTAGTCCCCGGCTGCGGCTGACGCTTGAACGGGAGAGACCGCTGCGCTGTGAGGCGGCCGGCCCACGCCGGTCGCTCGATTCGGTACACTACGCGCGCGGCTGTTTCACAGCATGGCGTCTTGGTGGAGCGGCAGATGACCGCGTTGCCGACCGGCACGATCACGTTTCTGTTCACCGATGTTGAAGGCTCGTCGCGGCCGTGGGAGGAACATCCCGCGGCCATGCGCCAGGCCATGGCACGCCACGATGCGCTGCTCGCCACGATCGTTGAGCAGCACGACGGGG
>DATGEL010000002.1 GCA_035310145.1 Dehalococcoidia bacterium | reverse complement strand
CTCGATTCTATTTTCTACTTCCTGATTTCTATTTCCTCGTTCCTTCGCCGTCACGTGCGACCATCACTGCCGCGCCCCCGCTTACCATTGATGGCACCACCACCACAAGGAGGCTCGCCGTGGAGGCCGCCGAGAGAGCTGCGCTATACTTCCTGACCGTGCACGAGGCAGCCGATCTGCTTGCCGGCCGCGAACTGTCGGCGGTCGAGCTGATGCGCGCGCTCTATGCTCGTATCGAGGCCGTGGACGAGCGCATCGGCGCCTACCTCACGCTGAGCCGCGTCGAAGCGCTGGCGCAGGCCGAGGCGGCGGACGCCCGCCTCCGCGCCGGCGAGGCCGGGCCGCTGACCGGCATTCCCGTGGCGCTGAAAGACGTGCTCAGCACCGAGGGCATCCGCACCACCTGCGGCTCGCGCATGCTGGAAAACTTCACGCCGCTCTACGACGGCACGGTGGTGAAGCGGCTGAAGGCAGCGGGCGCCGTGATCCTGGGCAAGACGAACATGGACGAGTTCGCCATGGGCTCGTCCAACGAGAACTCGGCCTTCTTTCCCGTGCACAACCCCTGGGATCTGGCAACCGTGCCCGGCGGCTCCTCGGGCGGCTCGGCGGCGGCCGTGGCGGCGGGCGAGGCGCTCTACGCGCTGGGCTCCGACACGGGCGGCAGCATCCGCCAGCCGGCGGCGCTCTGCGGCGTGGTGGGCGTGAAGCCGACGTATGGCCGCGTCAGCCGCTTCGGCCTCGTCGCTTTCGCCTCCTCGCTCGATCAGATCGGCCCGTTCACGCATGACGTGCAGGACGCTGCGACGGTGCTGAACGCGATCTGCGGCCACGATCCGCTCGACTCAACCTCGGCGCCGGTGGATGTTCCCGACTTCACGGCAGCACTGACCGGCGACGTGCGCGGCCTGCGCGTGGGCGTGCCGCGTGAGTACTTTGTCGAGGGCATGGACGCGCGCGTGCGGGCGCTGGTGGAAGATGCGATCCGCCAGTTCGAGCAACTGGGCGCCAGCATCGAGACGGACGTTTCACTGCCGAGCACGCCGCACGCGCTGGCGGTCTATTACATCATCGCGCCGAGCGAGGCTTCGGCGAACCTGGCCCGCTACGACGGCGTGAAGTACGGCTTCTCCGACCACGCCGGCCCGACGATGTGGGATGAGATGGAGCGCACCCGCCAGTTCGGCTTCGGCGACGAGGTGAAGCGCCGGATCATGCTCGGCACCTACGCGCTCTCCGCCGGCTACTACGACGCCTACTACGTGAAGGCGCAGCAGGTGCGCACGCTGATCCGCCGCGAGTTCGACGCGGCCTTCGAGCGCTTCGATGTGCTGCTGACGCCGACTTCGCCCACGGCCGCGTTCAGGCTGGGCGAGAAGACGGATGACCCACTGGCGATGTACCTCAACGACGTGTTCACGCTGCCGGTGAACATCGCTGGCCTGCCGGGCATCTCCGTGCCATGCGGCTTCGTGGACGGTTTGCCAGTGGGTCTGCAGGTGCTGGCGAAGCCGTTCGACGAAGTCACGATGCTCCGCGCCGCCCACGCCTACGAGCAGGCCACCGGCTGGTCGCAGCAGCGGCCAAGCCTGTGATACGCACAGCGGATGCCACCTGTTTATATGCTTGTGTTGGTAGCGTTCGAGGAGGAGCAGGAAACGTGATTGAGCTGCTGACGGTAGACGAAGCCTCCGCACGGTATGCGAACCAGTGGCTGCTCATGCGGGTCCACGAGTACAACGAGTACCAGAACCCATTCCGCGGGGAGATCCTCACCGTGGGCAAGCACCGGAGCGACATTCACGAAGCCGAGCTCGCCGCCGTCGCCGAGGCGCTGCGAACGGGGGGGAGTATCTACGTCTTTCGCAGTCGATACAGGGTGGCCCCCCGTCCTCCGGGAAGTGCGTTGTCGGGCAACGCGGCGAAGCCAGCTCGGCATCGCGACAATGGCCAGCGATAGCCTTCACATCCGGGTTGAGCGGCACGCTGCGGGCTTTCTCATGGTTCCATGCACCGTGGCAGTCTCCTCCGGCGCCGCCTCGATGCCGTACAGATTCGACCTTTTGCTGAACACCGGCCGGCCCATGTCGAACCTCAGCATTGAAGTCCGTGACGTGCTGGCGGGACTCGACGTGCTCGATGAGATCGCGCCGCGGATCTACCGCATCCGCGGCGTGCGGATGAGCGGACAACCTGTTCCACCTCTGATCGCGCGTGCGAGCCGCGGACCTCGCCTGCTCGGCTTCGACGGCATGCTCGGCCTGCAGTTCCTCGACCAGTTCGCCGAGGTCTGCTATGACCGCGCCGCAAGCCTGATCCGGCTCACGCGCTGACAACGCGGCTTAATGGGTGCGAACGGGCAGCGATCCAGGCCATTCCGGGTGGCGTGGGGCGGCGCGTTCCGCTAGGCTGGCGTATAGAGATTGTTGCAACCAGCAACGAGGGAGTCTGGCCGCGATGCTTTCCACCGGCGAGTTCGTCCGCCGACCGCTCACGTCGAGGCGGTGCGACGCGCTGCCGGCGTCCGGCATTCGCCGCTTCTTCGATATCATCGCCACGATGGACGACGTGATCTCGCTCGGCGTGGGCGAGCCGGATTTCGTCACGCCCGAGCAGATCCGCGAGGCCGCGATCCGCTCGATCAAGCAGGGCCACACCCACTACACCTCCAACTTCGGCATGATCCAGTTACGCGAGGCGATCGCGCACGACCTCGAGCGCCGCTTCGGCGCCATGTACGACCCCGCTACTGAGCTGATGTGTGTCAGCGGCGTCAGCGAAGGGCTCAACGTCGCCTGCCAGGCCGTGCTCGACCCCGGCGACGAAGTGCTCTCGCCCGACCCATACTACGTCGCCTATCCGCCAAATGTGATCATGGCCGGCGGCACATTCGTCGGCGTGCCGACTTACGAGGTCAACAACTTCAAGCTGCAGGTCGCTGACCTGGAGCGCTACGTCACGGACAAGACGCGGGCGCTGCTGATGGGCTACCCCGCCAACCCGACCGGCGCGACGATGACCCGCTCCGAGCTGCTGGCCGTCGCCGAGTTCGTCAAAGAGCGCGACCTGGTTGTGATCATCGACGAGATCTACGCGCGGCTGAACTACAACGGCCAGCACACCTGCTTCGCGGCCCTGCCCGGCATGAAGGAGCGCACGATCCTGCTCGGCGGCTTCTCCAAGGCGTACGCGATGACCGGCTGGCGGCTGGGCTACGTGGCGGCGCCAGCAGAAGCGCTCGAAGCGATGATGAAGATCCACCAATACTTGATGATGTCCGCGCCCACCCCCGCGCAGTACGCCGCGCTCGAGGCGCTGCGCACCGGCGAGGAGGACGTGCAACTGATGCTGGCCGAGTACGACCGCCGGCGACAATTGGTGGTGAGCCGCTTCAACGGCATGGGGTTGCACTGCTTCGAGCCGCGCGGCGCCTTTTACGCCTTCCCCGACATCTCTTCGACCGCCCTGGACGACGAGTCGTTCGCCGAGCGGCTGCTGTTCGAGGAGCGCGTGGCCGTCGTGCCCGGCTCGGCCTTCGGCGAGTGCGGCAAGGGCCATGTGCGCGCCTGCTACGCCACGTCGTATGAGAAGCTGGTGGAGGCGCTGGACCGCATCGAGAGCTTCGTGCGGCGCTGTCACGCCGAGCGGGCCAACGCCACGTGAGCGACGACGACACTTCCGGCTCCGGCGCGGAGGGCGAGCTCGAGCTGCGCATCCTGCAGGCCGCCGTCGCGGACAACGGCGACGGTTCGTATGAGCTGCGCCTGCTCACCTCGCGCGGCGAGCTGGGCGGCCTGCTGCACCCCTGCGAGGGTGGTACCTCGGCCGTGGTCTTTCTCGGCGGCGCGGCGCGCGGGCTGGGCGGGCCGGGCAGCGTCTACGCGCGGCTGGCCGCAAACCTGACCGCCGCGCGCATCACGAGCCTACGGCTGCAGATGCGCCGGCCCGACCCCGATCCGGCCTCGTTTCAAGAGTGCGTGCTCGATGCGCTGGCAGGCGTCAGCTTCCTGCGCGGCATCGGCGCCGAGCGCATCGTGCTGGCCGGCGTGAGCTACGGCGGCGGCGTGGCGATCCGTGCCGGCGCCTTAAGCGAGAGCGTCTGCGCCGTGGCCGCGATCTCCACGCAGACCTTCGGCAGCGAGGCCGCACCGCAATTGGCGCCGCGACCGCTGCTGCTGGTGCACGGCCTGGACGACGACCAGTTCTCACCCGCCATTGCCCAGCAGATCTATGACCGCGCCGGCGAGCCGAAGCGCCTGGTGCTGCTTGGCGGCGTCGATCACTTCTGGCGTGAAGGGCGCGAGGAGCTGTTCGACCTGCTGCGCGGCTGGATCGGACGGGTGGCCGCGGTTTGAAATCTTAGACTGCGTCGCCCTGGCCTCGCCCGCTACGCCGTCTCGAACGCCTCGGCCGTGCCCGCCGGGTGCTGCGCCCACTCCTCGCCGCCGGGGTTGAGCTGGCCGGAATGGCCCGGGCGCTCCCGACCCGGCACCGCTGGTCCGCTGGGGCCGGGTACACGGCCGCCGCTCCAGCCGCCGCCGCGGGGTTGCCAGGCGCCTGGTTGTGCTCGCTGATCCGGCATCGCTCGGCCTCGTTTCTCTCCACGCACTCCTACCCGCGTTCGGGTGCGCACAGGGAAGCAGATTCGGCGAGAAAGACCATTCCCCGTCCGGAGTAGATTTCGGCGGGCGTGCCCGGCGTTGCGGCGAGATGCCCCTTCGTGTAGTGGTTCAGGACAGGTGAGACAGTGACGGGTCATGCCGGCTGGGTCAGGTGCTCCTCAGCGTACTTCGCCGGGGGCTTGTCGCCCAGCGCACTGTGCAAGCGGGCGCCGTTGTCGTGGCGCACGTAGGCCTGCAAT
>DATGEL010000001.1 GCA_035310145.1 Dehalococcoidia bacterium | reverse complement strand
GTGCGCAGCGTGGCGGCGACGGCCGCGGCGCGCTCGCCTTCATCCTCGGCCGCGAGGTTCAGATCCGTGTTCCAGCGGCCGTTGGCTGTACGCTCGCGCGGCGTGGGCGCGTGCAGGCTGCTGAGCGGCAGCGTTGGCTGCGCCATGAGCTGGCGCAGGCCGCGCTCCTCCGTGGCGTGGCTGACCTCGACGTGCGTGTAGCCGGAGGCGGCCGCCAGCTCGGCGAACGGCGCCATCTCGGCGGCGAAGCGATCCTGCTGCGCCCACATGGTAGAGAGCGCGACCTTGACGTCCATCGGCACCTCGGAGCGGCAGGTGTTACGGGCGCCGGGCGGCATCGTGCAGCGGGTTTGCCGGCGCGGGCAGCCGCCTCATAGTCTGCCACGCCGCCGCCGTAGCGCCTACCAGCGCCAGCGCCAGGCCGCAGAGCAGGCCTGGCCACGTGTCCCAGCCGAGCAGCCCGGGCAGCGCCCCGCCGATCGGCGCCGCGATCAGCGCCGCGAGCAGCGCGAGCAGGCTGGCGCGCGGCCGCAGCCGCAGCGTCGCCGCCAGCCAGCCGGCGAGGCCAAGGCACAGCCAGAGCAGCAGCTCAAGCGCGAAGAAGAGCGGCGCGGCCCCCATCCCCCAGCCCCTTCCCCCAATTCTAGGGGAAGGGGAGATCTACGGCGGGGATCGGGGCTGAAGGCGCGACACAGAGTCCCCCTCGCCCAGGATTGGGAGAGGGGGATGTGAAATGCGGTGAGGGCCGAACAGCGGCCTACTTCACCACGCTGTCGCCGTTGGCGATGCGCATGATGTCCACGAAGGTGATCGCGATCACGAAGGTGACGATCAGCGCGAAGCCGACGAGGTGCACCAGCGCCTCTTTCTCCGGCGCAATGCGCTTGCCGCGGCGCAGCAGCTCGATCACCACGAACAGCACGCGGCCGCCGTCCAGCATCGGCAGCGGCAGCGCGTTGACGATCGCCAGGTTGAGGCTGAGCAGCGCCGCCAGGTTCAGCAGCGAAACCCAGCCCGCCTCTTTGACGATCTGCCCCGTGGCCTGGGCGATGCCCACCGGCCCCTGCACCGTCGGCGCGCTGCGCGAGGCGAACCAGCTCACGACCTGGTTCTTCACCAGCACCATCGTGTCGTAGGTGTCGCGCAGGCCGTAGCCGACCGCCTGGATCGGGTTGTACGACTCGGCCTTGGAGTAGAGGTTGTCGGGGCAGAGCGCCCGCTTGCCGTCCGGACTGAAGATCTGGCAACTGCGCGCCGGGCCGATCTTGATGCCCGTCGGCCCCTGCTTCACGATTTGGCCCGTGTCCGGGTCTTTCTCGTTCGGCACCGACCAGCGCGCATAGGGGTGAACCACCAGCACCTCGCGGTTGCGCCGGACCGTCCAGTCCATCGTCGTGCCCTGGTTGAGCTGGATCAGCTTCGAGACGTCGCCGATGTTCTGGACTTTGCGCCCGTCGATCGAGAGGATCTCATCGCCGGGCTGCAGGCCGGCGCGCGCGGCGGGCGTGTCGGGCGAGACGTGCTCGATCCTGGCGCCCTCGATCGAGATGCGCTGCGGCACCATGTAGTTGATCGAGAAGAAGACAACGGGCAGCAGCGCGTTGATGAACACGCCGGCCAGCAGCACGATGATACGGATGCCCGGCGGCTTGGCGGCCAGTGTGCGCGGATTCTCCACACCGGAGCGCACGGCGGCGCGCGTGTTCATCGCGCCCACGCGCTGGCCGTCCTGCGCTGTGTTCACCTCCTCGGCGTCGGTTTCGCCAAGCATGCGCACGAAACCGCCCAGCGGCAGCGCGTTGATCGTGTACTCCGTCTCGCCGATCTTCTTGCCCCAGAGCCGCGGCGGGTAGCCGATGCCGAACTCCAGCACTTCGACGCCGGCAAGCTTGGCCGTGACGAAGTGGCCGATCTCATGCAGCACAACCAGCAGCACGAGGATGCCGGCGAAGGGCACAATCGAATCAAACAGTGTGGTGAACATGCGAATGCGTTAATCCCGCTGCGTTACCGCGCCGGCGAGCGCGACGCTGCCGGCTCGGCCTCGGCGTGGACGCGGATTCGGCGGCCCGCGTGCTCGCGCGCCCAGGCGTCCGCTTCGAGGATAGCGGCAAGATCCGCGTCCGCGCCCCCACGGTGCGCGCTCAGTGTCTCTTCGATCACGCCCGCGATCGCGGTGAAGCCGATCTCGCCGGCGAGAAATGCGGCCACCGCGACCTCGTCCGCGGCGGCCAGCACCGCCGGGTAGGCGCCGCCGCGCCGCCCCGCTTCGAGCGCCAGGCGCAGGCAGGGCAGCCGGTTCATGTCCAGCGTCTCGAAGTGCAGGGCGCCGGCCGCGGCCAGGTCCAGCGCCTGTGCGCCGTGCACCGGCAGCCGCTCCGGGTAGGTCAGGGCAAGCTGGATCGGCAGGCGCATGTCGGGCAGGCCGAGTTGCGCCTTCATCGCGCCATCGCTGAACTCGACCAGCGAATGCACGATGCTCTCGCGGTGCATGACGATCGCCACGCGCTCCAGCGGCACGTCGAACAGCCAGCGCGCCTCGATCGCCTCGAGTCCCTTGTTGAATAGCGTGGCGCAGTCGACCGTGATCTTGCGCCCCATCTGCCAGGTTGGGTGGCGCAGCGCCTGCTCCGGCGTCACCGTGCGCAGCTCGTCCAGCGAGCGATCGCGGAAGGCGCCGCCCGACGCCGTGAGAATCAGCCGGCTCACGTCTTCGGGCCGCTCGCCCCAGAGGCACTGCCAGATCGCGCTGTGCTCGCTGTCCACCGGGCGCAGGCTGCCGCCGCCGGCCGTCGCGGCCTCCTGCAGCAGCCCGCCGGCCATGATCAGCGCCTCTTTGTTGGCCAGCGCCACGGCCTTGCCCGCGCGCAGCGCCGCCAGCGCCGGCGCCAGGCCGACCTTGCCGGTCGTGGCCACGATCACGATGGCGATATCCGGATGCGTGGCGATCTCGTCGAGCGTGGCCCAGTGCGCCGAACCCGCTGCGAGCGCGGCGCGGTCCCCTTCGCGCTCGCAGGCGACGAGCGCGGGCTGCCACTGATCGATCTGCTGCTGGAAGAGGGAGAGATTGCGGCCCGCGGCGAGGCCGACGACACGGAAGCGATCGCGCAGGGCGCCGAGCACATCCAGTGACTGCGTCCCGATCGAGCCCGTGCAGCCGAGGATTGCGACGCCCGTCACAGAATCGCCCATCGCACGATGTAGTATAGCACCGCCCCCGCGAAGAGAATGCTGTCCAGCCGGTCGAGCACGCCGCCGTGGCCAGGGAAGAGGCGGCCCATATCCTTCACACCCAGCCGCCGTTTCACCGCCGACTCGGCCAGGTCGCCCAGCTCTGCGGCAAGGCCGATCGCCACGCCCAGCGCCGTGATCAGTATCGGCTTGTGCGGCAGGCCCAGCAGATAGTTGAGGGCCACGGTGGCGCCGGCGGCGCAGAGCATGCCGCCGATCGCGCCTTCGACCGTCTTCGCCGGGCTGACACGCGGCGCCAGCTTGTGCCGGCCCAGCAGCCGTCCCACGGCGTAGGCGCCCGTGTCGGTGGCGAAGACGGCGAGCAGCAGCAACAACAGCCAGCGCCCGCCCTGCGCCAGCCGCCGCACCAGCAGCAGGTGCACGCCCAGCCAGCCGATCCAGAGCATCGCCGCCGGCAGCACCAGCCAGATCGGCGGTCGCTGGTCCGGCGTCACGTCCGCCCGCGCCACGGCCGCGAGCAAGGCGAGCATGGCGGTTGCGGCGAGGATGCCGGCGCGCAGGTCGGTGTTGCCGTACACGGCCGGCACGAGCGCGGCCGCCAGCGCCGCACCGAGCCAGACCTCCGGCCGGCGCGAGCCGTAGCCGGCCGCGTGGCAAAACTCGAACACGCCGACGGCGAGCAAGAGTGCCAGCGCCACGGCGAAGGGTATGCCGCCGATCAGCACCAGCGCGATGACGACGGGCAGGCCCACGGCGGCGGTGAGCAAGCGAGGCAGCAGCACGCCGCTACCTTCGTTCAATCTCGCGCGGACCGCGATGACACCTGTCTCGCATCGCGCTCCGCGCGATCATGCGCGCTCGCCGGCTTCCTGCTCGGGGGCGCGGCCGAAGCGGCGCTCACGGCCGCCGAAGGCGGCGAGGGCGCGCTCGACCTCGTGCTCGTCGAAGTCCGGCCAGTAGGCGTCGGAGACGTAGTACTCGCTGTAGGCGCTCTGCCACATCAAAAAGTTGGAGAGGCGCATCTCGCCGGCGGTGCGCACGATCAGGTCGGGGTCGGGCAGGCCGGCGGTGTAGAGGCGTGAGGCGATCGCGGCCTCGTCGATCGTCTCGGCCGGCACGCCGTCCGCGACCAGGGCGCGCACGGCGTCCACGATCTCGGCGCGGCCGCCGTAGTTGAAGGCGATGCAGACGGTCATCCGTGTGTTGCCGGCCGTCAGCGCCTCCGCCTCGCGCACCTGTTTCTGGAGCGAGCGCGAGAGCCGGTCCAGCCGGCCGAGGTGGCGCACGCGGATGCCGTTCTCGTGCAGCTCGCGCAGCTCGCGCTTGATGAAACGGCCGGGCATGCGCAGCAGCCAGCCGACCTCCTGCTTCGGCCGGCTCCAGTTCTCGGTGGAGAAGGCGTAGAGCGTCAGGCATTCGACGCCGGCCTCGGCCATATGGCGGATCACGCGGCGCAGGTTCTCGGCGCCGGCGTCGTGTCCGGCCTTGCGCGAGAGGCCACGCTGCTTCGCCCAGCGGCCGTTGCCGTCCATGATGATCGCGACGTGGCGTGGCGCCGGAGCGCCCGGCCGGGGCATGGCCGACTCCGCCCATGGCTGAGCGGCGCCGGCCGCCGCAGAGGGTTCGCTGCCGGCTGCTGCCGAGCGAGTGCCGTTGCTGGGCGCCGCCGTGGAAGGCATCAGACCTCCATCAGCTCCTGTTCCTTCTGCTGGCCCAGCTTATCCACCTCGCCCACGCTGCCGTCGGTCAGCTTCTGCAGCTGATCCTGGACGCGGCGGGCCTCGTCAGCGGAGATCTCCTTGTTGCGCTCCAGCTTCTTGATCCCGTCGGAGGCGTCGCGGCGGATGTTGCGCACGGCCACGCGCCCCTCTTCGACGCGGGCGTGCACCATCTTCACCAGCTCTTTGCGGCGCTGCTCGTTGAGCGGCGGGATCGGCAGGCGGATCATGGCGCCGTCGTTGCTGGGGTTGAGGCCGAGGTCGGATTTCAGGATCGCCTTCTCGATCAGGCCCAGCGTGCTGCGGTCCCAGGGCTGGATCGTCAGCAGCCTGGCTTCCGGGGCGTTGACCGTGGCCATGTGTGTGATCGGCGTGGGCACGCCGTGCAGCTCGACGCGCACGTGCTCGACCAGGCCGGGGCTGGCGCGGCCGGAGCGGATCGAGGCCAGCTCGCGCCGCGTCGCCTCCACCGTTTTGTTCATGTGATCTTTGGCGGTGGCCATGACATCCTGAATCACAGTTCACCTCACGCACACAGACCGCAGCCCGGCGCCCATGTTCAGGCTACGCCACGGAGCTGCCTTCGACGAGCACCGTCTCCTTGCCGCCGACGAAGGTGCCGATCTGCTCGCCGGCCACGGCGCGTTCGATGCTGTGCTCGGCGGCCAGGTCGAAGACAATGATCGGCAGATCGTTCTCCATGCACAGGGCGAGCGCCGTGCTGTCCATCACCGCAAGGCGCCGCGCCAGGGCTTCACTGTAACTGACGCGCTGGAACTTGCGCGCTCCGGGGACTTTACTCGGGTCCGCGTCGTAGACGCCGTCCACGCGGTTCTTCGCCATCAGCAGCACTTCGGCGCCGATCTCGACGGCGCGCAAGGCGGCAGCCGTGTCCGTGGACATGTAGGGGTTGCCGGTGCCGGCGGCGAAGATCACGATCCGCCCTTTTTCGAGGTGGCGGATCGCGCGGCGGTAGATGTAGGGCTCGGCCACCTGGGCGATGTTGATCGCCGTCTGCGTGCGCACGACGAGCCCGATCTTCTCCAGTTCCGACTGCAGGGCGAGCGCGTTGATCACCGTGGCCAGCATGCCGGCGTAGTCGGCGGTGGCCCGTTCCATGCCCGCCTCGCTGGCCGCGGCGCCGCGCCAGATGTTGCCGCCGCCGACGACGATGGCGATCTCGGTGGCGAGCATGGCGGCGTTCTGGATCTGCCGTGCGATCAGGTGGAGCACATCGTTGTCGATGCCGTAGGCCGCGTCACCGCGCAGGGCCTCGCCGCTGAGCTTGAGCACGATTCGTCGGTAAGCCGGTCCCGGCATGGCTATCCCTTCGGGTAGGGCGTGGGGTGTGGAAACGCGATCGGCGCTGTTGCGGCGCCCGCTGCACCCGACACCGCCAACCCTCCCTACTGCCCCAGCTCGTAGCGCTGGAAGCGGCGCACGCGTACGACTTCGCCCGTGGTGCGGCTGACCTCGGCCACGAGATCGGCGATCGTGCGGCCGGAGTCGCGGATGAAAGGCTGGCTCAGCAGCGCCAGCTCCTCCGGCTTGCCCTCTTCGCCGGCCGGAATCTCGTTCGCGTCCAGGTATTGCGGGTTCATCGACGCGATCTGCAGCGCTACGTCGTGCGCGAGCGTGCGAAACGCCTCGTTGCGGGCGACGAAGTCCGTCTCGCAGTTCAGCTCCACCAGCACGCCGATGCGGCCGCCGTGCACATAGGCTTCGATCAGCCCCTGCGACGCCTCGCGGTCCTGGCGTCGCGCCATCTTCTCGGCGCCCTCTTCTTCAAGGATGAGCGTGGCGCGCTTCCACTGCGCGTCGCCGCTCAGCCCCTCGGCCTCGGCCTTCTCCAGCGCCTTCTTGCAGGCCATCACGCCGGCGCCGCTCTCGTCGCGCAGCTTCTTAACCATGTCGGGCGACACTGCCATCGCTCTCGTTTCCTCTCCAGTCCGCCGCGCGACGGGTGCGCGGCACAGGCCGTGCGCCGCCCGCGCGGAGCGTGCCCTCCGCGTGGGGCGCTGCTGCCCGGGTTGAATGCCGCCGCGCCGCGGCAGCGATTACGACTCGGTTTCGGCGCTCTGCGCTTCTTCCTCGCCCGCCGCGTCCGCCGGCGCCGGCGGCTCCTCGTCGGGCGAGGCGCTGAAGGTGGCGCTCACGTCCATGCCCTCCAGGTTGGCGGAGAGCCCTTCTTGCTCGGCGTACTCGCGCGCCTGGGCGCCTTCGAGCGCGGCGTCGGCGAGGCGGCCGGTGATCAGCTTGACGGCGCGGATCGCGTCGTCGTTGGAAGGAATGGGGTAGTCGATCACGTCCGGGTTGCTGTTCGTGTCGCACATCGCCACGATCGGCACGCCCAGCCGCACCGCCTCGGTGATAGCGATGTGTTCTTTGGGCGTATCGACGATGAACAGCGCGACGGGCAGGCGCGTCATCTCCTTGACGCCGCCGAAGTGCCGGTTCAGCCGCTCGATCTCTTCGTCGAGCTGGCCGATCTCCTTCTTGGGCAGCCGGTCGAACTCGCCGCGCGCCTTCGCCTCTTCCAGCCGCACCAAATGGTCGATGCGCGACTGGATCGTCTGGAAGTTGGTGAGCGTGCCGCCCAGCCAGCGGTTGTTGACATAGGGCATGTGGCAGCGCTTCGCCTCGGTCTCGATCGCCTCTTGCGCCTGCTTCTTGGTGCCGACGAAGAGCAGCGTGCCGCCGCCGGCGACGAGATCGCGCACGAAGTCGTAGGCCGTGTTCAGGCGCGTCACCGTTTGCTGCAGGTCGAGGATGTGGATGCCGTTGCGCTCGGTGAAGATGAAGCGCCGCATGCGCGGATCCCAGCGGCGCGTCTGGTGGCCGAAGTGTACGCCGGCCTCAAGCAGTTGCTTCATCGAGATTTGTGGTGGCATGCTGCGCTTCCTCTCTCGCTCGCGCGGCGCCGCCGCTTGCCGGCCGCGCCGCACTCCAGGCGCCGCAAATTTGCCGCAGGCCATCACGGCGCTGCGGCAGACGCCCGCTGTTCGGTCTGTATCCGCCTGTCAGGCTACCACGGGCGCACGGCGCCGGCAAGCCGGGAAACGGTTTGATAATGTGATCAATTATTAGCAGCAATTGCACCAGAGTGCTAAATCGCCTAGAATTGTCATGGATTCGTCTCGCGGCAGCCGCCGCGAATTCCCCGGCCATCGCCACCGGAACGGTCCAGGAGGACGCGGATGCCGCGTTACGACTACCGCTGCAACGTTTGCGGGCATCAGTATGAAAAGCGCGAGGGCTTCAACGCCCCGTCGGTGCAGGAATGCCCCGTCTGCCAGGGCGAGGCCCGGCGCGTGCTGACGCCGCCGGCGATCGTCTTCAAGGGCAGCGGCTGGTACGTCACCGACAGCCGCAAGAGCGGCGCCGGCACCGACCGCGGCGAGCCCGCGGCGGCGAGCAGCGAGGCGGCGAAGCCCGCCGAATCCGGCGCACCGGCCGCGAGCGACTCGTCCAGCTCGTCCACCAGTTCGGCTGCCCCGGCCGCCGCGGCCGACTGAGACCACCGGGCCGCGAGCCCTCGGCCTGGCATCCGCTCACGCCGGCTCTGGCAACCCTGCCCGCGGGCCGCTGCAGACGGCGCCGCCGGCCAGCGATCGGGTAACCATGCGCGCCGTTCTGCAGCGTGTCGAGCGTGCCTCCGTCGAAGTCGATGGCCGCGAGATCGCGGCGATCGGACCGGGCATGCTCGTGCTGCTTGGCGTGGCCGCCGGCGATAGCGAGGCCGACGCCGAATGGACGGCCCGCAAGCTGGCCGAGGTGCGCATCTTCGCCGACGCGGCGGGCCGCTTCAACCGTGGCGTCTCCGAGGTCGGCGGCGCGGCGCTGGTCGTGAGCCAGTTCACCCTGCTGGGCGACACGCGCCACGGCCGCCGGCCCGGCTTCACCGCCGCTGCGCCGCCCGAGATCGCCGCGCCGCTGGTCGAGCGCGTGGCGGCGCTGCTGCGCGAGCGCGGCGTGCCGGCGCAGACGGGCATGTTCGGCGCGAAGATGCGCGTGTCGCTGGTCAACGACGGCCCGGTGACGCTGATCTTCGACTCGCGCGCCCGCGAATCGTCGTGACATAGGCTATTCCCACGCGCCTTGACCGTCACGGCACGATAGCCGACAAATGGGAGCGGCGCGGCCCCGCGTTGCTCCCCACCCGGCTGTGCCAGCCATCTCACCTGGCGAAGGAGCCAGCGATGCGGCAACCCGGCCTCCGCGCGCGAATCGACCGCCGCCGCTTCCTCAGCAGCATTCCCGTCTTCGCCGGCGCCGGCCTGGCGCTCGCCGCCTCGCTGCGCGGCGCCCGCGCTGACGACGACCCCAACGACATCATCACCGTGCCGATCCCGGCCAACATCGCGCCCGGCGAGCACTGGGTGGACGTGAACCTCTCGCAGCAGGCGGCCTGCGCCATGTCCGGCGGCGAGATCGTACGCGTGGTGCTGGTGACGACGGGCATGCCCGGCTGGGAGACGCCGCGGGGCCAGTTCCGCATCCTCTACCGCGTGGCCGACGAGACGATGACCTCGGCCGGCATCGGCATTCCGATCGACAGCCCGGACGGCTACGACCTCGACCACGTGCTCTGGACGCAGTACTTCACCAACGAAGGCCACGCGCTGCACGACAACTACTGGCGCCCGCTCTCCGTCTTCGGCCGCACGCCCACCAGCCACGGCTGCGTCGGCATGGTCGAATCCGACGCCCACTTCATGTGGAGCTGGGTCGGCGTGGGCGACCTGGTCAACATTCATGCATAGGGCGCAGGGCGCAGGGTGTAGGGTCTGCCAGGTTGTTCGTGGCCGCGGCGGCCCGGCGTAGCTCTGTGCCTTCAGGATCGCGGACGAACACACTCACTTCCTCTGATGTCTTCGCTTCCTCCGAGCGCGGCGGCGCGCGTCGCCGGCCGCCGCGCGCCGCCGCTATGGCGTACCATGTCGGGATACACGATCGGGAAACCGACGCACGGTGCGAGCGGTGAGACGAGGGGGCGGCGATGCGTACGCTGCGGACCTATGCGGCGGTGGTGCTGACCACGACGCAGAGCGCGCTGGCCTATCCGTTGGAGACCTTCGCCCGCACGGGATTCATGCTCGTCGTGATCTTCGTCTTCATCCAGCTCTGGTCCGTGACCTTCCGCGTCTCGGGCTAGGGCAGCATCGCCGGCTACGACTTTCGCCGCATGGTCTGGTACCTCGTGATCACGGAGACGATCGTGCTGAGCGTGGCGCGTGTCTCCGACCTGATCGACCAGCAGGTGAAGAGCGGCGAGCTGGCCTACACGCTGGCGAAGCCGTACTCGTATCCGCTCTTCCACTTCGCCCAGTACCTGGGCGGGGTGCTGCTGGCGCTGCCGGCCAACTTCCTCGCCGGCGCGGCGCTGGCGCTCGTCTTCGCCGGCCCGCCGCCGACGAATGCGGCCGCCTGGCCAGTGATCGCGCTGGCGGCGCTGCTGGCGATCTGCCTGCACTTCGCCGTGGGACTCAGCATCGGCCTGCTCGCCTTCTGGTTCGAGGACACCAACGCCTTCTACTGGATCTACCAGAAGCTGACCTTCGTGCTCGGCGGGCTCTATCTGCCGCTCAGCCTCTTCCCGTCCACGCTGCGCGCCGTCGCCCAGCGGCTGCCGTTCAGCGCCCTGGCCTACGCGCCGGCGCGGCTCTCGGCGCAGTTCGATCTGCGGCTCGCCGCGGGCACGCTGCTCACGCAGCTCGCCTGGCTGCTGGCGCTGGGCGGCGTGGCGCTGTTGATCTACCGCGGCGGTGTGCGCCGCGTGAACGTGAACGGGGGCTGAACGATGCTGCGCCAGTTGCGCTTCGTGCGGGCCTACGTCGCGCTCAACTTCGCGGCGGCGATGGAGTACCGCGCGGCCTTCCTCTCGCAGGTGCTGGGCATGATGGCGAACAATGCGATCGTGGCCGTCTTCTGGTGGATCTTCTTCCTGCGCTTCCCCAACGTCGCCGGCTGGCGCCTCTCGGACGAGCTGCTGATCTGGGCGGTGGTCGCCACCTCGTTCGGGCTGGCGAACGGTATCTTCGGCAACTGCGCCCGCATCGCCACACTGATCATGCAGGGGCAGCTCGACTACTACCTGGCCCTGCCCAAAGACGCGCTGCTGCACGCGCTGGTCAGCCGCATGGGGCCCTCGGCCTGGGGCGACGCGGCCTTCGGCGTGCTCGTCTTTCTGCTCGCCGGGCAGCCCTCGCCAGGGCGGGTGCTGCTCTTCGCGCTGTTCTCGGCCACGGGCTGCACGATCTTCGTCGCCTACGGCGTGCTGACCGGCTCGCTCGCCTTCTGGACCGGCGGCGCCGAGGCGGCCGCGCAGCAGGCGGGCAACGCGCTGACGAACTTCGCGCTCTACCCCGGCGGCGTCTTCCGCGACTGGGTGCGCCTGCTCACCTTCACGCTGATTCCCGCCGGGGCGCTGAGCCATCTGCCCGTGGCGCTGCTGCGCCGGCCGCAACCGGCCGAGATCGCCGGCGTTGTCGCCTTCGCGGCCGGCTCACTGGCGCTGGCGGTCGCCGTCTTTCAGCTCGGCCTGCGCCGCTACCAGTCCGGCAACCTGGTGGATCTGCGCGGCTGAGGCGACCTGTTACTGGTTTGTGTCCGTGGCGTAGGGGAAGCGCCGGATCCCCGTCCCGCCGCGCGGCAGCGATCCTTGAGGCAGAGCGTACGTTGCGCCGGCGGCGCACGCCTGAACGCGGGCCCGGCACGGGCCCTGCAAGCGAGTCGCCGCAGCATGAGTCGATCGGATCGCCGGGCCGCGGCCCACGCCGCGGCGGAGCAGTTGTTTTGGGATCGCCGTCTGCTGGAAGAGTGCCAGCAGGCGGAGCGCTGCGGGCATACGTTTGTACTCATCCTGCTCTCGCTCGACGGCAGCCCGGCCGGCGTCTCCTCCGAAACCGTCGATCTCGTCGGCGACAGCCTGCGCACCGGCGTGCGCCAGAGCGACCTCGTCGCCCGCGTCGGCCCCACCCTCTACGCGGCGCTGCTGATCGGCGCCAACCCGGAGTTTGCCGACAGCGTCGGCGAGCGGCTCGCCGGCCACGTGCGCAGCGACGCCGGCTCACTCGTGCGCGAGCTGGCGACGCTGCCCCTGCACTTCGGTGTGGGCGTGTTCGACGGCGCGGGCGAAACCGCCGAGGCCCTGATCGCCACGGCTGCCCGCGATCTCGCCGCACGACGCTACGCCGGCGCCGAGTACACGGCCCCGCCAGCCTGATCGGGCCACTCCCCGATCGCGCGGCGCCCGCGACAATTCGACCCCCCCGCCGCGGCAGCGCCGGCGGCGCCGAGCGGCGACCGCCGAAAATTGTATCTCGATCGTGCCATAAGTCGCGTAACGAATCCGGATGCGAAGCGTTCCAGGCAGGCAAGAGCAGGTGATGGCGCGACCGGCGCCACAGCCCGCTCGGCGTGACCACCGCCCGTGCAGGGTATTATGGAATGCGTCGCCACTAGCCGATACTTGCTGTGTCTGCCGCGCCTGTTCTGGCGCGAACCGGCGAAGGAGCAAGCACGGAGCGTGCAGAGGCGCGCCGATTTGACCGCTGTGCCGCCCGAGAGCGAGCAACTCGCACAGACCGGCGCGCCGTTCGGGGCGTACGCCGATCTCGAGGCGGAGCCGCGTCTGCTCGACGCCGCGATCGACGGCGATGACGCCGCCTTCGCCGGTCTCTACGATCTGCACCTGACACGCGTCTATCGCCACGTCTTCTACCGCGTGGGCAACCGCGCCGACGCGGAGGACCTGACCCAGCAGGTGTTCCTCCAGGCCTGGCGCGCGATCGCCCGCTATCAGCGCACCGGCGCCCCGTTCATCGCCTGGCTGCTGACGATCGCCCACAACCTGATCGTCAGCTTTTACCGGCAGGCGAAGGACCGGCCGGCGCTCGATCTTGACCCGGTGGCCGCCGAGCGCTGGTCGAATCCCGAGCACGAGGTGCTGGCCGAATACGACCGCCTGGCCGTGCGCGCCGCTGTCTTGCGGCTCAAGCCCGAGCAGCAGCACGTCGTGACCATGCGCTTTCTGGAGAACTTCGACTACGCGACGATCGCCGGCGCGCTCGGCAAGAGCGAAGGCAACGTGCGCGTGATTCAGCACCGCGCCCTCAACGAGCTGCGCCGGCTGCTGCGGCAGGAGGTGGCCGGCTGATGCCTGAGCCTGCTCCTGAACAGCTTGAGTCGTTCCTCGCCGAGATCGAAAGCGGCCATCTCGTTTTCGAAGGCTCCGACCCGTGGCGTGGCGCCGAACGGGCCGAGCCGCAGGCGATGGCCGAGATCGCTGGTGCGATCGGCCCGCCGCCGGATGTCTCGCCCGACCCCGCCTTCCGCATCCGGGCGCGCGCAGCACTCATTCGGCAGATGCACCAGGAGCGGGCGCTGCGGGCGGCGGCGCCGCGCCGCGGCTGGCTCCTTCATGGCCTGCTGGCGCCGGGCCGCCCCGCCTGGATGCTGCCCGCCGCGGCGGCGCTGGTGCTGTTGCTCATCGCGGGCATGGGCGGCGGCGCCGTCTACGCCGCGCAAGACAGCCTGCCCGGCGATACCTTCTACCCGGTGAAGACGGCGATCGAGAGCTTCCAGGTCTTCGCCAGCAGCGACGACAGCGCCGCTGCCCAGTTGCACCTCGACCTGGCCACCCGCCGGGTGCACGAGGTGCAGCGGGCGCTGGCGAAAGGTCGGATCGGCGCCGCGGCGGAGGCCGCCAACGCCTACATTCGGGAGATCAACGCCGCGCGCGGGCGGATCGCCACCATCGCGGCGCGCGGCGGCGATGTCGCCCAGTTGAGCGCACGCTTTGGCGCCGAGCTCGCCCGGCAAGCCACGCTGCTCGCGGCTGCCGAGCAGGTGGCGCCGCCCGGGGCTTTGCCAGCCGTGAGCAGCGCCCTTGCGAGCGCTCAGGCCGGGTTGTCGCCGGAAGCCGCGGATACGTCCGAGGCACCAGCCGGGCCGCAGACTCTACAGGCGGACACGGCCACCCCGCAACAGGCCTCGCCCGCCGCCAGTTCCAGCAGCGCGCCCAGCGCCGCGCCCGCGGCCACCGCGCTGGCGTCCGGACCAACCACGGCGCCCACGGCGGCCTCGGCCGCGCCCGATACGGCAACGCCCGCCCCGGCGACGGCAGCCAGCGAAGTCGGCTCGCCCTCACCTCCGGCCACCGCACCACAGGGCCGGCGCGCGGCGCCCGCATCGGCTGCGCCGCCGGTGGCGCCGCCCGCCGCGCAGCCGGTCGCCCGGCCTCCGCGCATCCAGCCCGCCGCGGCGCCGACACCGGAAGAGGCGGTTGCGCCCACGGCAGCGGTCGAGCATACACCGCGGGCTGGTGGCGGCCCGGGCGGCTCTGAAGGCGACCAGGGAGCCGCACCACCCACGCGCGTGGCCTCGCCGGCGAGCAGCGGGCCGACCGGTGGCACTGCGGGTGGCAACAGCGGCCAGGGCAGCGGCGCCGCGAACGGCAACAGTGGCGGCGGTACGACAGGCGGCAGCCCATCCGGTGGCTCAAGCGCCGGCTTCGGCAGCACCTCGGCGGGCGGCGCCTCCGGAGGCGCCGCCACCGCCGGCACGACCGGTGGCTTGACCACAGGCGGTGGGACGAGCGGCGGAACGGCCACGAGCGGGACGGCTGGTGGTGGAACGAGTGGTGGGACGACTACCGGAGGAACATCCGGCGGCGCATCCACGAGCGGCACGTCCACCGGCGGGACGACGGGTGGCACGACGACCGGCGGCACCACCAGCGGCACGACTGGCGGGACGACCACCGGTGGCACAACTGGCGGGACGACGGGTGGAACAACAACCGGAGGCAGCACGGGCGGCACCACCACGGGCGCCACGACCGGCGGCGGAACCACGACGGGTGGCACCACGACGGGCGGCTCTACCGGCGGCACGACAGGGGCGACAACCGGAGGCAATGGCAATGCCAACGGCAACGCCAACGGGAATGCGAACGGCAACGCCAACGGCAACGCGACCGGCCATGCCAACGGGAATGCGAACGGCAACGCCAACGGCGCCGGCGGCCATTAGCCAGCCGGTGGCGGCTGCCGCCGATCCGGCCGGCGAACCGGCGCCCGCAGTCGACGGCTGAGTGGCCGCAGCGCTGGTTCAGTGGTCGGCGGTTCGCCGGCGACGGCTCGTCCCGGCAGCCCGCGGCGAACGAGCAGCCAGGACGTCCAGCATCGCGCGCGATGCGGGGGTATGGCGCTGCGCCGGGCCGGCTGCCCCGCCCATCGGACGACGGGCGCTACGGTCGCGGAACGCCGAGCAGGCGCAGAAACTCGGGGCCGAGGCCCGCTTCGCCCGCGGGATCGCACGGCGCGCCGTACAGCATCATGTTCAGATCGAGTACCTGCCCAATGCCCATCCACAGGCAGGCGATCGCCTCTGCATCGGCGCGCGCGTCGAAGACGCCCTGCTCCTGTCCGCGCCGGATCACGCCCAGGGACAGCCGCTGCACTTCGGCGTAGCCGTCGCGCAGCAGCGTGCGCACATCCTCGTCTTCCGCTTCGGCGGTGGCGCGCATGCGCAGGCGGATCGGATCGGGATCGGTCGTCAGGCTGCGCTCATACCACGCGCCCAGCGCCATCAGCGTGCGATCGGCGCGGCCGCCGGCATCGATGATCCGTACCCACTCCTCCCTGACCCGCGCGCAGGTGCGTGCAAGGGCGGCGAGATACAGTTCGCGCTTCGACGCGAAGTGCCGGTAGATCGTCGGCTCGGTTACGCCGGCCTCGCGTGCGATCTCCGCCGTGCCCGCCGCACGATAGGGCGTGCGCGCAAAGACGCGCACCGCCGCATCCACCAGCGTCTCCCGTCGCACCTCGGCCGGCTGCTTGCGCGCCCGTGGCCGTCGCTGGTCCGCCTGAACCACGCCTCGCTCCTTGCCGCGTCAGGGACCAGTCGCCGCAGCCGGATAATAGTGAGTCTCCACTACTTCAGTCAAGCCCCGGACGGCCGCGAGCGCCGCTTCACCCACGGATGAAGCGGCGCTCGCGGCGTTGCTGCCACGCGGGCGTGGCGCGCTAGCCGCCGGCGCTCGTGGCGCAGGGGTTGTGATCCAGCACCTGGCGGAAGTTGTTGAAGCGATGGATCGCTGCGCCGCCGCCGCCGAGTGCCGTGTAGGCCAGGCTCAGCAGCGGGCCGTACTCGGCAGTCGAGGTGCCGCCGAAGGTCTCCTTCGTGCCGGGAATGTTGGCGCCACCCAGTTGCCAGCGGCAGCCGTTGCCGTCGCCCGCGGTGGTGTAGATCGGATAGAAGCTGGCGCCCACCGGCGGGTTGACGCAGTTCGCCCCCGTGCTGCGGTTGCAGGCCGGGCTGGTGGCGAACTCGATGCGCGGCAGGTCCGCTTCGAAGGCGACGCGGTCGAACGGCTTCAGGTTGTTCGCCGGCCCGAACAACGGGCTGGTGAACTCGACCGCCCGCGGGTGCAGCCGCACGTCCGCGCTGCGATCCGTCACGGAGCCCGGCCAGACGTTCAGATAGGGCACACCGTCGAAGTCCGTGTCCGTTCCGAGGCAGCCG